>CAIUAC010001121.1 GCA_903896985.1 uncultured Sandaracinus sp. | reverse complement strand
GGCGGCGCGTCGAAGCCGGTGAGGAGCTTGTCGACGACGATGAGCAGCTTGAGCCGCCCGGGCTCCTCGATGAACCGCTTCTTCGCGGCCTTCTCGAAGAGCTCGACCTTGTTGACGGCGGTCTCGGGCGGCTCGTCGAACCAGTCGGCGAGCATCTGCCGATAGACGTTGTACTTGTCGAGCGCGTCGGTCGCGCCCTCGCCGCTCTCCTCGCCCTTGATGTCGGCGGCCTTCGGCGCGTAGGACGTGACGATCGCGCACTTGCCGCCGAGCGGGGTCTTGGCGAACAGCTCGTAGAACTTGCACGCCTCGTAGATGCTGCCGGCGACGAGCATGGCGTTGCCGCGGCCGCTCTTGAGCCGGTCGCGCAGCTCCATGTCGAGCAGGATGTCGGCGGCGATCTTCTGCAGCCGCGACTGGCTCGACAGCACCTTCTGCATCGTGCCCCAGCGCGCCTTGAGCTGCGCCTTGGCGAGCGGCGTCAGGCCGGAGGTCTTCGCCTCGAACCACTGATCGATCTTCACCTGCGAGGTGATGCTCTGATCGATGTCGCGCGCCTCGTAGCGCAGGTCGAGCACGACGGCGTCTTTGACCGCCTCGTCGAACTTGTAGGTGTGGATGTAGCGGCCGAAGATCTCGATGCTCTTCTTCTTGTCCGCCTTGAGCAGCGGCGTGCCGGTGAAGCCGAGGAACACGGCGCCCGGCAGGATCGCGTCCATCGCGTCGTGCAGGTCGCCCGACTGCGTGCGGTGGCACTCGTCGACGAAGACGTAGAGGTCGCCCTTGGGCTTCCAGTTCTTCGGCAGCGCCCGCTTCACCTCGTCGAGGAAGCCCGCGACGTCGCCGCCGCGCTCGCCGCCGTCCTTGCCGGCGAACTTGTGGACGAGTGAGCAGAGCAGCCAGGGCTCGGCTGCGTGGAGCTGTGCGATGAGGTCGGCGCCGGACTTCGTGCGGCAGATCTTCTCGGCGACGCCGAGGAAGACCTTCTCGATCTGCTCGTCGAGCTCGGTGCGGTCCGTGATGATGAGGACGCGCGAGTCCTTCACGTTCTCGCGGATCCACTTGGCGAGCCACACCATCGTGAGGCTCTTGCCCGAGCCCTGCGTGTGCCAGAGGATGCCGCCCTCGCGGCGCTTCACGAACGCCTGCGCCGCCTTCACGCCGAAGTACTGGTTGTGCCGGCTGAGCTTCTTGATCCCAGCGTCGAAGACGACGAAGTCGTGCACCAGCTCGAGGAAGCGCGCCTTGCCGCACAGCTCGCGGAGCGCGCGGTCGAGCGGGCTCGCGGCGTCCTCGTCGTAGTCGGCGGCCGTCAGGTACTTCTGCGTCCCGGGGTCGCCAGGCTTCCAGCCGGGGCGCTCCTCCTTCCACGTGAGGAAGTACTTCTCTGGCGTCTGGATGGCGGCGTAGCGGAGCCCCTCGGTGTCGCTCCCGGCCATCACGTACTGGATGGTCGAGAAGAACGGCTGGATGAACTCCTTCTTCTGGTTGTCGAGGCTCTGCCGGATCCCCTCGGCGACGGAGACGGTGGAGCGCTTCAGCTCGAGCACGGCGAGCGCGAGGCCGTTCACGTAGAGGACGACGTCCGGCCGCTTGGTGCTCGCCTTCGGGTCGGCCGCCTTGACGGTGACCTCCTCGGCGACGCCGAAGCGATTGCGCTCGGGCTGCTTCCAGTCGATGAGCCAGACGGTCTCGGTCGGCGCGCCGACGTCGGCCTTCACCTTCACGCCGTAGCGGAGCAGCTCGTGGACGGCGCGGTTGCGGTCGTAGAGGCTCAGGCTGGTGTTGCCCGCGACCTTCACGACCTCGGCGACGGCGCGGCGCATGAGCGCGTCCCCGTCCTCGCGCTCGCCGTACCCCTGATACGCGAAGAGGAAGTGCTCGAGCTGCCCCTCGAGGACGTTCGCGTTCTCGCCGTCGCGGAGGTCGCCGAGGTACTCGTAGCCGAGCTCATCGCAGAACAAATTCACGACGCGCCGCTGCGTCGCCCGCTCGATCGCG
>CAIUAC010001120.1 GCA_903896985.1 uncultured Sandaracinus sp. | reverse complement strand
TGCACGCTCGGCGCGCTGAGGAAGTTGGGCTCTGGGCAGAGCCGCTGGTCGCTGCTCGCGCGCCGGTCGCGCGTGCGCGCGCTGCGCTGCCGTTTCAGCTCACGAAGGCGCAGGAGCGCGTGCTCGCGGAGATCGCGAGCGACCTCGGGCGCGATGCGCCGATGCGGCGGCTGCTCCAGGGCGACGTCGGGTGCGGCAAGACGGCGGTGGCGATGCTCGCGTGCGCGCACGCCGTCGCGTCCGGCGCGCAGGCGGCGATCATGGCGCCCACGGAAGTCCTGGCAGAACAGCACTTTCGTTCGCTCGAGCCGCTCGCGAAGGCGCTCGGGCTGCGCATGGCCCTCGTCGTCGGCGGGGCGCGCGTCTCGCACAAGCGCAACGTGCGCAAGGAGCTGGCGGAGGGGACGCTCGACGTCGCCGTCGGCACGCACGCGCTGCTCGTCGAGGGCGTGGTCTTTCGTCGGCTGCGGCTCGTGGTCGTCGACGAGCAGCATCGTTTTGGCGTGTCGCAGCGGCTGCGCCTCGTCGAGAAGAGCGGCGGTTCGGACGCGCGCCCGGTGCTCCCGCACCTGCTGGTGATGACCGCGACGCCCATCCCGAGGACGCTCGCGCTCGCGCTCTACGGGGACCTCGATGTCAGCGTCATCGACGAGCTCCCGCCGGGGCGCCGACCGACGCTGACGCGCGCCTACCCGGAGGCGCGTCGTGAGGAGGCGTACGTGCAGCTCGGGCGGGCGCTTGACGCCGGCGGGCAGGCGTTCGTCGTGTGCCCGCTCGTCGAGGAGTCGGAGGAGGTCGAGCTGCGCGACGCGACGAGCACCTTCGAGGAGCTGTCGCGGCGCTTCGCGGAGCAGGGCGTCGAGCTGCTGCATGGGCGCCTGCCCCCCGAGCAAAAGCAGCGCGCGATGGCGCGGTTCGCGTCCGGCGAGGTGCGCGTGCTCGTCGCGACCACGGTCGTCGAGGTCGGCGTGGACGTGCCGCGCGCCAACGTGATCTTGGTCGAGCACGCCGAGCGCTTCGGCCTCGCGCAGCTGCACCAGCTTCGTGGGCGCGTCGGGCGCGGCGGGCAGGCGAGCGCGTGTCTGCTCGTGCACGAGGCGCGGGGGGATGACGCGGTCGCGCGGCTGCGCGTGCTCTGTGAGACGAACGACGGCTTTCGCATCGCAGAAGAGGACCTCCGGATTCGCGGACCGGGGGAGCTGTTCGGGAGGAAGCAGTCCGGGCTGCCCGGGTTTCGCTTCGGGGATCTGAGCCGCGACGTGGAGCTGCTGCAGCGGGCGCGCGACGCGGCGCGCGGGATGCTCGCGGGCGATCCAGGCCTGACGGCGCCCGAGCACGAGGGGGCCCGTCGTGCGCTCGCCAGGCTCGCCGCCTCGCCGCGCTCGGTCGTGCGCGAGGAGGCGGGGTGAGCGGGGTTTCCTCGAGGAGTGAGCGCGTCGTGAACGCGTTGGCGCGGGCTGCGTTCGCCGGCGCGGGGCTGGCTTGCGCGGAGCTTGCGCTCGCGCAGTCGGCGCGCGAGGACCTCTTCGCGCCTGGCGAGTTCGGGCGCTATGCGCTCGCGGCTGTCGGCGTCTCGGCGGCGCTTTCCCTGCTCGCGACGGCGCTGCTCGCTGGGCTGCGCGGGCTTGCCGGGCGCGGTGCGGTCGATAGTGAGAGCGCGCAGCGGCGGCTCTGGGTGGCAGTGTTCGCGCTCGTCGCGCCGACGACGGACCTCGCGCTCTGGCTGCTGACGAACGGGCGCCGCGTGCGGGCGCTGCCGGGGCGCGCGCTGGTCGTCGCCCTCGCGGCGGGCGCGCTCGCGTTCGGCGTGGGGTTCCTCGCGTCGCGCTGGCTCGTGTGGCGCAGGAGCGGCGCTCGGCGCGCGCGGGCGCTCGTCG
>CAIUAC010001119.1 GCA_903896985.1 uncultured Sandaracinus sp. | reverse complement strand
TATACGTGTCGGCGCAACAGCAACCCAGACAGCACGGCATATCTCTCGGTGCACTCGGTGGGCCGGGCGATCGATCTGATGATCCTGCCGATCGCCGGTGATGCCGACAACACGGCAGGAGATGCCGTCGCCAATTGGCTGATCGAGAACGCCGAGTACATCGGCATTCAGCGGGTCATTTGGGACGGGATCTACTGGAATGGGGAGCACGGCTTCAGCGAGATCTCCGACACTCTCACGAGCAGTGGCACCTATCGCACCGACCACCACGTCAACCACATCCACACGGAGCTGAGCGTGGACGGGGCCGCGCGGCGCACACGCTTCTTCACGGAGGGCGCGCCCGCGACGACGTGTCCGGTCGTCTGCTATGGGACAGCGGTCGTCCACGAGGACTGCTCGTTCATCGACTGTGCCGCGACCGGCGAGATCTGCGTGCCGGGTCCGCCTCGCTGCGGAGCGCCGACCCCGCCCGAGCCCGCGGAGGCGGCGCGAAACGCGAGCGCCGTCCTGCCGACCGTCACGCGCGTAGGCGAGCTCGCGCGCTTTCAGTTCGTCACGCCGGAGCGCCTGTTCGACACGCGCGCGGGAGCCGGCAGCGCGCGACTCATGCGCTCGGACGGCGCGACCACTGGGCCCCTGACGAGCACGCGCACAGGCACCTTCGCAGACTGGACTACGCTGCCTGCCGGCGCGACGTCGGTCTGGCTCAACCTCACCGCCGTGCCCCTGACCGCGAGTGGCTACGTGGGAGTGCGTCCAGCCGGGTCCGCGGCGGAGACCTCCACGCTGAACTTCTACCCTCCGCGCGTGCGGGCGAACGCGACGCCGGCGGCGCTCGGGAGCGGCAGCGGGGTCACGTTCCGCGCGAACAGCGACGTCGAGGTGATCGCCGACTGGACGGGGGCCTTCGCGACCGAGGGCCTCGGCCTCCAGACGGCGGGCCCTCGGCGCGCGCTCGACACTCGCTCGGCGGGCACCCCGCTCGCGCCGGGGGAGCCTTTCGCAGTGGACGTTGGGGCGCCGAGCGGCGCGGCGGCGGTCGTCGCGTCCGTCGCGGTGATCGGCGGAGCGACGGGCGGATTTCTCACGGCCTTCCCGTGCGGAGGCGCAGTGCCGAGCACGAGCAACCTCAACTTCGCGGCGACTTCGGTGTCCGCGAATACCATCATCTCGGCACTGGGCGCCGGACAACTCTGCCTCGTGGCGTCCCAAGCGGTTCATGTCGTCGTGGACGTGACGGGGTATTTGGTCCCGACTGGGGAGCTCTCGTATCAGGCCTTGGAGCCGACTCGAGTGCTCGACACTCGCGCGGCGACGAGCCTCTACACTGGCCGACTCGGGGAGCGGCAGGTCGTCGAGATTCCGCTTCAGACGCTGCCTGGAATGCCGGCCGATGTGCGCGGCGTGGTCGCGAATCTCACGTCGGCCTCACCCGGGAGTCGCGGCTATCTCACGGCGTTTCCTTGCGGGATGGCCGTGCCGGGCACCTCGAGCCTCAACTTCGAAGCCGAGCCTTCGGTCGCCGCGCTCACGGTCTCTGCGACCGGGAGCGGTTCGCTTTGCGTCTTCGCGAGCGCGCGAACGGACCTGATCGTCGACGTCCTCGGCGTGTGGGTCCCGACGCCCTCAGGGCCGCCTCCGACCTCCGGCCCCGGGCCGCTCGATCCCAACGCGGACGATGACCCGCTCCTCGCGGATGGCGGCCTCGACACGGATGGCAGCGTAGAGGCCGATGGCGGCCTCGGCGGCGACGCCAGCAGACACCCACTCACCCAGTCAGGGTGCCAGTGCGAGGTGTGGCGAGGCGGCCCGGCGCACGACGGAAGATTCGCCTCTGCGCTCGTCGTCCTCGGACTCTGCGCGGCGAACCGGCGCGCTCGGCGACGTCGGGGACGCTGACCGAGCGCGCGGTTCACTCCGCGCTCACCTCGGCTCAGTGACAGCGGCGCCCTCTGCCCGCGCTCGCGGCGGCGCGGCTGGCACGGCTCGGCGGGGGCGACGTGGCCAATCGCGGGAATGCCGGCACCCCAGGGGACTCGAGCCGAGCGGACACACGCCCTGCCCACGCGCGCCGAGCGCGCCGCCGGACGCGCTCTCCGCGACAATCGCCCGCAATGCGGGGTACCCGTCGCGCGGGCGACGATACGGCCCCATTCAGGGACAGGTGTTCGTTGTAATTATCCGGCGTGCACGGCATCGTTGCCGCTCGTCTCTGGTGCCGAGGGTGCTTCTCGCCAGCTCGAGGGGGCAGAGGACCGGACCGCGCCAGAGCGCCCCAACCCCCGACTCACGAGGACAGATGAACGCCTTGACCAGACGCTACGGACCCCTCGGCCTCGCTCTCTTCGTCGTGCTCGTTGGCTGCGGAGATCCCTGCGCGGACGGCACAGGCGGGGCGGAGTGTCCCGCCCTCGACGCGGGTGTCTGCGCAGGTCATGGCGTGCTGCAGCCCGATGGCGGCTGCGCGTGCGATCCGGGCTTCGGAGGGGCGGAGTGCGCCGCGTGCCCGACAGGCTTCGTGGGCCCCGCGTGTGAGTTCAGCGACGCAGTCACCTGCCACGGACACGGGACCGTGAGCGCGACGGGCGCGTGCACCTGCGAGGCGCACTTCACCGGCACGGGCTGCCAGTTCACGGACTCGACGACCTGCCACGGTCACGGGATGGTCGCCGCCGATGGCACCTGCACGTGCTTGACTGGATACGCCGGTGCGACGTGTGACAGTTGCGCGGCGGGCTACGCCGGCGCGAGCTGCGAGTTCAGCGACGCGCTCACCTGCACGGCGCACGGCGTCGTCGACGCCAGCGGCGCGTGCACCTGCGTCACGGGCTACGGCGGCCCGAGCTGCGACGCCTGCACGGCGGGCTACGCCGGCGCGAGCTGCGAGTTCAGCGACGCGCTCACCTGCACGGCGCACGGCGTCGTCGACGCCAGCGGCGCGTGCACTTGCGTCGTCGGGTACGGCGGCCCGAGCTGCGACGCCTGCGCGGCGGGCTACGCCGGCCCGAGCTGCGAGTTCAGCGACGCGCTCACCTGCACCGGGCACGGCGTCGTCGACGTGAGCGGCGCGTGCACCTGCTTCATCGGGTACGGCGGCGCGAGCTGTGACGCCTGCGCGGTGGGCTTCGCTGGCGCGAGCTGCGAGTTCAGCGACGCGCTCACCTGCACCGCGCACGGCGTCGTCGACGGGAGCGGCGCGTGCACTTGCTTCATCGGGTACGGCGGCGCGAGCTGCGACGCCTGCGCGGCGGGCTTCGCCGGCGCGAGCTGCGAGTTCAGCGACGCGCTCACCTGCACCGGGCACGGCGTCGTCGACGTGAGCGGCGCGTGCACCTGC
>CAIUAC010001118.1 GCA_903896985.1 uncultured Sandaracinus sp. | reverse complement strand
GCTGGGACGTGCTCGTCCGCGGGCGGGCGTCGGTCGTCCACGTGCACAGCGTTCTTTCCTTCGCGCGTCGAGGTCGTCGTCTGCGACGGGTGCGAGCACGACGAGGAGCGGTCGGTCGCGCGCCTCGTCGTTCCGCTCCGAGGCCCCGCGACGCTCGAACTCCTCGACGAGAGCGCGCGGGAGTTCGCGTCAGAGCCCTGGACGATGAGCGTCGGCGCTGTCGCGCGGACACGCGCGGCTCGAAGGAGGCATTGCGCGCGCGACAGTGGATTCTCCGCGCGCCTGCGGGATTACCCCTCGCGGCGTTGCGCGATGTTCCGGAGGGCGCCGTCCTCGATGATCTGCCGCGCACCCCCGAAGCAGCGATGGCCTATTACACCGTAGCATCCGCAGTCGACGCGCAGCTCGGCGCGCTCCGTGGCACAGCGCACGCGCGCGGGCTGATGCGCTTTGTGTCGCGTCACGCGGAGCGAATCGCCACGCTCGAGCGCTGGCCGGTGCACCTCGAGGCGGTCGTGCGTCGCGTCCTCGAGACTCAAAAAGGGACCCACGCGGCGCGCGCACTTCGAGTCCTGGTTCATCCCCGGGCCGCCGCCGCGATTGCGCGATGAACTGCTGACGAAGATCACGACCCCGACAGGCACTCTCACGAGGCTCACGTCCACTGCGCAGCTGCAGCGCGAGGGCCTCGAGATGCGGCACTGTGTCGCGGACTACGCGAAAGAGGCGCTTCGCGGCGAGTGCGCGTTCTACAGCGTCGACGCCCGCGGCGAGCGCGCGACGCTCGCGGTGAGGCGGTGCTCGCTGCTCGACGACAAGTGGGAGTTCGATGGCCTGCGCGGCTTCGACAACGCGGAGCCGAGCAACGCCGCACGGGCGCTCGTGAAGGTGTTCGCGGAGCAGCACGCGGGGCGGGCCGAGTTTGTGGTGCAGACGCAGTCGTGAGTGGCGTTTGGCGTGGCCGCGGTCACCCCGGCCGATCCCGTTCGCCCGCGCGGCAATAGCGTCAGACCTTCCTGATGGTCACTCGGCAGACAATGGAGGCGCCTCATGCTCAACCTGCTCATGCTCGACCTGCTCATGCTCGACCTGCTCATGCTCGACCCGAAGGTGCTCCTCACGAGCGCGTTGGCCAGCCTTCATAGGCACGAGCCGTAGCCCGAGCGCAGAGGGCCGCCGGCGTCCCACCGATCCCGGCGGTTGCGCCGCCACCAACACCTCCGCCGCGGATGCCGGTGTCGGGCTTCCTCCGGTTCAAGGCGGCCCGGTTCCTCGCGGAGGGGCATGATCTGTATCGCAGAACAGACGCGCTCCGGCAGCCGCCCGAGGACACGTCCGCTGAAGACCTCGCGCTCTTCCGCGTTGGATTCGCGCAGATCGCTGAGGAGCGTGGGTTTCTTCGCGCGACGCCGCTCGAGCACCTCAGCGCGCGAGGACTCGACCTGCTGATGCAGGTCGCGCACTTCGAGCCGCTGCGGCACCAGGCGACCGGGCGGGCCGAGTTCGTGCTCGACGCCGTCGTCTTCAGACAGCGCGGCAGTGAGCGCGAGGTGGTCGTCTTCAATCGCGTGTCGGCGACTGACCACGATGGCGACGCCGGCGGCGAAGGCGAGGGGGCTCGGGGCTGATGGCGGGTGTGATGTAGGATATGCGCGAGGTCCCGGAAGAGGCGGCGAGTCTCGCCGTCGGCGTGTGCGCCCGGCGTAGGCGCACCGGCGGTCTCGCCCGGTCATGCCGGCCGGTTCGAAACCCCGCGGTTCGACCCTCAATCCTCGCCCGCCCACTCCGGGTCGCGCTCGTCCATCCCGCAACCCATTTGACAGTCCTCGAGTCGCATCGCGCAGGGGCCGCGCACGCGCACTCGGCTCACGAGGACGACTCCGCCGCGGCCGACGAGCACTCGCTGGCGGTAGCCGGTGCAGGTGTCCTCTTCTTGGAGGCACTCATCGATGCAGCGCGTTCGCTCGGCGCGGGCCCGCGCCCACTCGCGCATGGCCTCGGGGTCACGCGCCCGTACCGCCTCGTCGTGCGCTCGCTGCCGCTGCTCGCGCAGGTCGAGGGCGAGTCCGTCGAGCGAGGGGTGTCGACCGAGCACGACCTCGG
>CAIUAC010001117.1 GCA_903896985.1 uncultured Sandaracinus sp. | reverse complement strand
GGACGAGCGCGGCGCGCTCCGGCTCGGGGCGGGCATCGGGCTCGTCGCCGTCTGCTCGCAGTACGCGCTCAAGCGTCGGAAAGCCGGAGAGTCAGTCACAAGCCGGTAACGGCACCTGAGTAGACTTCGGATAGATGCGGCACTCACGCCGCCTCTAGCGAGGTCCACATGACTACCCAGAACGACAGCACCGACACCCACGCCAGCGTTCAACCCCACTACGCGCCGCAGCTCGACGTCTTGTATCGCCCCGAGGTGTCCTTCGAGGGCAACGACGAGAACCACGCGTCGAGGACCCCGACGAAGGCGCGCCGCTTCCTCGAGCACGTCGCCGACCAGAAGCTCTCCGACTACCTGAACATCCTCCGAGAGTTTGGGCCGCTCGCGAACAGCGAGTTCCTGCGGGCCCACACTCGGGAGTACGTCGAGGCCTTCTTCCGCGGCGAGGAACCCCACGCCAGCAGCAACGGGCTCGAGTGGTCTCCCGAGTTCGCGGAGAGCGTCCGGTACACGAACTCCAGCCTCGTGCACGCCGTGGAGAACGCCCTCGCTCACCCGGCGCGGATCTCGCTCTCGCCGACCGGCGGCTTCCATCACGCGACCCCGGAGTCGGGCCGCGGCTTCTGCTCGATGAGCGGGCAGGCGATCGCCGCGCTGCGGGTCTACGAGCAGCGCGGCGCGGTCGGCGCCTGGTTCGACCTCGACTGCCACCTCGGCAACTCGATCGAGGACACTCGCTCGCACGCTCCTCTGCTGGATCAGGCGCTCCCGCGGGACCTGCACATCAACCCGCAGGACAGCGGCAGTCGGTACATCGAGAACCTCCGCGCCGGGATCGCGCGGGTCGGTCGGGCCGTGTTGCGGGGCGAGGTGCACTACCTCGCCTTCGCCCACGGCGCCGACTCCCACGAGTGGGACGATCTCGGCGGGCAGTGCACGACCGAGGAGTGGCTGCGGGCGAGTCGCCTCGTCTACTCCGCGATCGAGTATTGGTCGCGGACGCTCGGCCGGCCCATCCCCGTCGTGCTCGCGTTCTTCGGCGGCTATCGCGACGACGACGCGGCGAGCGTGCTCGAGTTGCACGCGGCGGACCTCGCGATTGCGCTGCGGACGCTCGCCGGCGTTTCCATCGACTACGCGCCTCGCGTCAAGCCCAAGGCGCGCCGTCGATAGGCGCTCTCGCTACTCTCACTGTTCTTTCCCCACCTTCCCAGCGACAGGAGACTCCCATGAATCACTCACGCCGATGGTCCATCGACTCTGCCCGCCGCGACGCCACGCTGAGCGCGCTGCAGGCCCTGCGCGCTGCAGGGCAGTTCACGCGACTCGAGGTCGCACACTGGCTCCCTGACTCGCCCGCACCGGCGCCCGACGCCGAGGCCGGCTGGACGCTCGTGCTCGAGGTGTCGGACGACGGCGTCCTCGAGTCCGAGTGCGCCGTGCCCGACGGCGCGGAGGTCGCGCTGAGGCGGCGCGGCGCGCGGCGGGCCGAGGTCGTCGCGTGGACGACGGTCGTGTCGGGCACGACGCCCCCCGGCGCGCTCTCCGCCGACGTCGACGACCTCGGCGTCTGGGTCGGCGTGGACGGAGTCTCGCGCGTCGGTCGCGTGTCGATCAGCGCGGAGTCGCTCGCCGGCATCGAGCCCCGGACGGGCTTGCACGTGCTGAGCCTCAAGGACTGCGCGGGGATCACCGATCTGCGTCCCCTCGCCGGCCTGACAGCCTTGCACACCTTGACCTGCTGGGGCTGCGACTACCTCAGTGATATCCGCCCGCTGCGCGGACTCACCGCGCTGCGCGACCTCGACCTCTCGTTCGCCGACGACGTCGACGACCTCACGCCGCTGAGCGAGCACTTCGCGCTGCGCTCGCTCAACCTCGAATATTGCCTGATCCGGACGCTCGAACCGCTCGAGCGCTTGACCGAGCTGGAGGTGCTCTCGCTCTCGCACTGCTACGCGTTTCGAGACGTGGACTCGCTGATTCCGCTGACCGGCCTGCGCGAGCTCAACCTGCACGGGACCGGGGGACTGCGCGACGTCGAGATGCTCGCGGGCCTGACGGAGCTGACGACGCTGAACCTGGCCGAGTGCGGCTACCTCCGCGACCTCACGCCCCTCCGCGGGCTGACGAAGCTGCGCAGCCTCAACGTCTACTTCGGGCCAAAGCCCGCCGCGCTGAGGGCGCTGCGCGGCATGGCAGGCCTCGTGGTGTCGCGGGAGCGCCCTGCCCCGGCCTCGGCGCCGTGCTCGACGGGCCTCTGCGGGGTGCGCGGTTGAGGCGCCGAGCGGCGCCCGGTGCGCCCCTCGTCAGTCGGCGGTGCGGGCGTGCGTCTCTGGGTCAGATGGAAGACCTACGAAAGACGCCCACCCATGACCACTCACCTCGCACGGTACGTGCAGCGAGCGCGTGAAGCCCGCGGACTCTCCCCACAAGCCCTCGCGGCGCTGCTCGGCTACCGCAACCTCGACAAGGGCGCGAACCGCGTGCTCGCGCTCGAGCGGGAGGGGCAGGGCTCGAAGGACTTTCTCGCCCTGCTCGTGAGGGCGCTCGACCTGCAGCAGATGACCGTCGACACCCTCGTGCACGTAGATGACGCCCACGACCGTATGGCCTTCGAAGACTGGGCGTGGGCGCCAGTCGAACCTGTGTTGCTGGTGTTGCCGGAGTCCGCGTTGCACACGGGGATCCCGCTGCCCCTCGACGCGCAGCATGACGAGGAACTCGCGCTCGCGTTCGCGCGGAGAGAGGCAGTAGCGCGCGCGCAGCGGGCCGCGCTGATCTGGTCACGGCGAGTCACGCACTGGATTCGCGCGGACGGAACGCACTTTCGGACCTGGGCAGTCAGAGCACGAGCAAATACTACGTATACGCCGCTGCCGAATGGACGGCATATCCCCTATTGACCGCCTCAGCCCAGGTGGGCCGGAGTGTGCGGCCGTGAGATTCGCGGACGGCCGGCGCGCGGACGGTGTATACGGGTGCGTCCGCTCGCCGTGTCGCGGACCGTAGAGCCAAGCAGGAGGTGCGCGTGGGACTTCAAGTAGTTCGCTCGACCCATGTAGAAGACCTCGTAGTCGCGCTCGCCGAGCACCTCGAGACCCACCGGCCCGCCGATCCGTTGGAGACGGTGCCGGTGATCGTCGGCAGCCGCCGGATGGAGCGCTGGCTCCGCCATCAGCTCGCGACGCAGACGGGCGTCTGCGCCGGCTTGGCGTTCCCGCTCCTCGGTCCCGCGCTCGACGGAGCCACCGAGTGGGTGCTCGACACCCCCGCCGGGCGCGCCGCGCGTCGGCTCTGGGAGCCGTCCGCACCAGCGGCGGCGGACGCTTGGAGCACCGACGAGCTCGCGTTTCGCCTCGTGCGAGCCCTGCGTCTGCGCGCGTCGGACCCGGCCTTCGCCGCGGTCGCGCAGTACCTCGAGCACGCCCCGCGAGAGGCGACTGCCGCGCTCGCGGGGCCCAAGCGCATCTCACACCGCGAGCTCGCGTTCGCGCGACAGGTCGCCGCGGCGCTCGAGCGCCTCGCCTACGACCGAGGCGCGGAGGCGCTCGCGTGGGCGCGCGCACCGGAGCACGCGCCGCAGGAGCATCGCTGGCTCGCGTCCTTGCTCGCGGACCTCGACGCGGCCTCGGCCGACGCGCCCGCCGCGCGCTGCGAGGCGCTCCCCGCCGCGACGGACGCGCGGCTCGCGGACGCACGGCCGCTCGTGCTCTTTGGGATCTCGACGCTCGGCGCGGGGGAGCGCGCGCGGCTCGAGGCGCTCGCGCGCGTGCTCGACGTGCACCTGTTCTTGATGACTCCGACGCACGGCGAGGTGCTCGAGCGCGCCGACGCGGAGGCCAATCCGGTGCTCGCGTCGTTGGGGGTCGCGGGGAGCGATCTCGCCCGTTGGATCGCGAGCCTCGAGCCGCGCGCGACGGTGCGTGAGGTGGGGAGTGCGCCGGCGTCGGCAGACTCGGACTCTCTGCTGCGGGGCTTTCAACGGTGGATTCGCGAGGGCGGCGCGCTGAAGCCCGGCGCGCTCGCTGGGACGGCGGACGACGGCTCGCTCTCGTGGCACGCCGCGTATGGCCCACTGCGGCAGGTCGAGACGCTCCGCGATGAGCTCTTCGCGCTGTTTGCTGCGCATCCCACGCTCGAGCCGCGCGACGTGCTCGTGATGACGCCCGCGCTCGACGTGTACGCGCCGCTCGTCGCAGCGGTGTTCGCTCAGCGCCCCCTCGCGGAGCCGGCGGCGCGCAACGAGGGAGCGCCCGCAGAGTCATCGCCTCGGGCGGCGCAGGCCTCGTCGACAGGAGCGCGCGAGTCCACCGAGCGCACCACGAAGCTCCCGGCGCTCCCGGTCACGATCAGCGATCTCGGGCTGCGCCGCACGAACCCCGTCGCAGAGACGCTGTGCGCGATGCTCGCCCTGTGCACGGAGCGCGTCACCGCGCCGCGCCTCTTCGAGCTGCTCTCGCTCGATCCGGTGCGGCGTCGGCTCGGCGTCGAGGTGGACGCGCTCGGAGACGTGCACGAGCTGGTCGCGAGCTCCGGGCTGCGCTGGGGGCTCGACGCGCAGGACCGCGCGCGCGTCGGGCAGCCGGCGCTCGATGGGAACACGCTCCGCTTCGGGGTCGAGCGGCTCGCGCTCGGCGTGCTGATGCACGATGACCGCGCGGACCGAGTGGTCGCCGGCACGCCCGAGCAGCCGCGCCCCTCGGCACCGCTCGGCATCGAGAGCGCAGAGCGGGTGCACCTCGTCGGGGCCATCACGGCGGTGGTGCGGGCCCTCGCCTGGCTGCGCGCCGAGGTCGGCGACGGCGCGGAGCGCGAGTTTCCGACGGTGGCGCGCTGGGCAGCGCTGCTCCGCGAGCTCGTCGACGACTACGCGCCGACGAGCGACGCGGCGAGCTGGCTCCGCGCAGACGTCCTCGCGGCGATTGGCACTCTCGACGCGCAGACTCCCGTGCTCGGAGACACGCCGGTCGAGCCTCGCGCGCTGCTGCGCTGGCTCGAGGGGCGCTTCGAGCTCTCGGTGCGCGGCGACAAGGCGCATGGCAGCACCATCACGATGAGCGGCCTCGAGGCGGGCCGCTCGGTGCCCTATCGCGTGATCGCGCTCCTCGGCATGGACGACGGGGCGTTCCCCCGCGGGCGCGCGCTGCCGTCCTGGGATCCGTTCGCGCCGAGGTCGAGCGTCGGCCCAGACGCGCACGCCTCGGAGAGGGCGCAGGACCGCCGCGCGGTGGACCGTCAGCTGCTGCTCGAGACGCTGCTCTCGGCGCGCGATCGGCTGATGATCTTCTGGACTGGCTACGATGGCCGCTCAGGCGCGGCGCTGCCTGCGGCGGTGCCCGTCGAGGAATTGCTCGAGGTGCTGACGGCGGTCACCCGGCGCAGTCGGCCCGAGAGCGTGCGCGTCTCGCCGCTGCAGCCTTGGAGCGCGGCGCTCTTCGGGGGCTCCCCGCGCTCGTTCGACGCGGGCATGGCGGACGCCGCGCGGCTCGTCGCTGACCTCGCGAGCGGGCGGAAGACTCCGCAATTCGTCGGGCTCGCGGCGAGCGGTGAGGAGGAGTTGCCCGTCGAGCCGACTCCGGTCCACGAGCTCGATCTGTCGATGCTCGCGCGAAACCTCGCAGAGCCGCTGCGAATGCTGCTGAGCGAGCGGCTGCGACTGAGCCTGTCGGAGAGCGGCGATGTGCTGCAGGACCGCGAACCGCTCGAGCTCAACGCGCTCGAGGCCTGGAGCATTCGGGACCGACTGATCCGCGTCGTGCTCGCAGAGGAGGAGCCCCAAGGTGCGCTCCCGGACGGCGAGCGTCTGGTCGCGGCGCTCGCGGAGCGGCTCGTCGGCGAGGGCGCGCTGCCGCTCGAGGCGGGCGGTGAGGCCGTGCTCGGCGACTGCGCCGCCAAGGTCCTGAAGGCGTTCGAGTCCGCCGCGAGCGCCGGTGCGCTCGTCGGGGCCGAGGCGCTGAAGGTCGCGCTGAGCTCGGGAGTCTTGCTCTTCGGCAGCGCGCCTCGAACGCGGGAGAGCGCCGATGGAGCGCGGGTGTTCGAGTGGATCACCGCGAGCTCGTCGAGCCGCGCGGCGCCGCTGCTGACCGCCTATGTGCACGTGTTGGCGTCGGAGGCGATGGGCCGACCGGCGCTCGCGCAGCTCGTGTCGGCGAGCGACGGCAACGTGACGCGGCTCGCGGGGCTGGGCTCGCGCGAGGACGCGCAGCGACAGCTCGAGGCCCTGTTCGAGCTCTGGCAGCGGGCGCGCAGTCGGCCCCTGCCGCTCTTCGTCAAGACCTCGAGCGCGCTCGGCGCGGCGCTCAGCGCCCTCGGTGAGGAGCGCGGCGTCGAGGAGCAGCAGGGCATGGCCGAGGCGCTCGACGAGGCGTGGATCGGCAACGAACGGACGGGCGGGGGCGAGCGCGACGACGCGTGGATTCGGCCGTTCTTCCCTGACTTCGAGCCGACGGAGGCCCTCGGCGATCTCGCGCTGCCCGCGCAGGACGGCTTCGTGTGGCTCGCAGAGACGGTCTGGGCGCCGGTGCATAGGGCGTGTGCGCGGGCGCGCGAGGCCGCGAAGGCGGCAGCGGCAGCCGCCAAAGGAGGAGCGCGATGAGCCTGAAGCTTCGACCGTGGGGCCACGACGCGCCCTTGACGCAGGCGCGCGTGACGGTGCTCGAGGCGAGCGCGGGCACCGGCAAGACTTGGCAGATCGAGGCGCTCGTCGTGCGCCTGATCGCCGAGGAGGGCATCGCGATCTCGCGCCTGCTCGTCATCACCTTCACGGAGGCGGCGACCGCGGAGCTACGCGACAAGATCCGGCGGCGCCTCAGCGCTGCGCGTGACGCGCTCGCGAGCGACGACGCGCCAGTCGGCGACCCCGTGATCGCCGACCTGTGGAAGCGAGAGCGGAGCGTGCGCCTCGAGCGCGTGCGCACCGCGCTGACGGACTTCGACGAGGCGGCGATCTCGACGATCCACGGCTTCTGTCAGCGGATGCTCACGCGCCTCGCGTTCGAGTCCGGCGTGGAGCCCGATCTCGTGCTCCTCACCGACACCGCGCCCCTGCGGCAGCGGCTGGTCGCCGACGAGCTCGCCAAGGTCTTCGCGCGGGCGACGCGCACCGATCTTCGCCTCTTGGCGAGCATGCGCTGGAAGAAGACGGCGCTCGCGGAGGTGACGAAGGAGATGACCGGCGCCGTCGCGCCGCGCGTCGTCCCGGACGTCGCCGAGGACGCGCTGGGCTTCACCGATCCGCTCGAGTCCGTCGGCGCTTGGCGCGCCGCGCTCGCCGACTACAGCGCGTGGTTGGCAGGGCCGAGCGGAGTCGCCTGCGTCGCCGCGCTGCGGGCCAACTCGGTCGCTGACGCGAAGCGAACACCCAAGCATTACTCTGGCTACAACCCCGCCAAACACGACGACGTGATGAAGGGAGTCGCGGCGTGGCTGACGCGGGATGCGCTGGGCGATCCGGACGGCGTCGGCGAGACGGCGCTCGCCTGGCTGACGCTCGAGAGACTCACGGAGAAGTGGGGCGGTGGCGACGCCGCGCTGCAAGCGCTTGCAGCCTTGCCGCTCTTCGAGAGGACGAGCGCGCTGCTCGCCCTCCGAGGTCGGCTCTGGGAGGCGCCGCTCGTCGGCTACGCCAAGCGCGTGCGCGCGCGCTTCGAAGCGGAGCTGGGCGCGAGCGGCTCGCTCACGTTCGACGGGATGCTCTCGAGGCTCGGTGAGCGCGTCGCAGGGGAGACGCACACCGGGCCTCTCGCGACGGCGATCCGAGATCGCTACGACGTCGCCCTGGTCGATGAATTCCAGGACACGGACGCGGCGCAGTGGAGCGTGCTGCGCAACGCGTTCTCCCTCGCGGCGGACCGCAGGCTCTTCTTGATCGGCGATCCGAAGCAGTCGATCTACCTGTTTCGCGGCGCGGATCTCGATGTGTACTTGGGCGCGGCGCACGAGGCGGACGGTCACTTCACGCTCGACCGGAACTTCCGCAGCGACGAACCGCTCGTCCGCGCGATGAACCACACCTGGCAGGCGGGCACGCACCCGTTCGGCGCCAACGCGGGCATCGACTACGTGGAGGTCAGCGCGCAGCACGCCGGCGAGCGGCTCGCCAAGCTGCCGCCCGTCGAGCGTGAGAGCGGCGCCGAAGCCCGTCGCGCGTTCGAGGTGCGCTGGTTCGACGCCGAGACGTTCGCGCGCCGCGACGGCAAGATGGCCAAGGCGGCAGGCGTGCTGAACTTCGCCGCAGAGAGAGCCGCGCTGGAGTGCGCGCGGCTGCTCGCGGGCGAGGTGACGCGCGCGGAGGACGGCAGTACGCGACCGCTGCACGCGGGGGATATTGCCATTCTGGTGCGAGCCCACAGGCAGGGTGTCGCGATGCGCGAGGCGCTCCGCAAGCGTGGGATTCCAACGGTGGGCGGGGGTCGGCGCACGCTCTGGGACAGTGACGCGCTGCGCTGGCTGTGTACGTGGCTCGACGCCGTGGGCGCGCCCGACGACGAGCGCGCGGCGCGAGCGTTCGCCGTGACGCCGCTGGTCGGCTGGACCGCCGCGCAGCTTGCGCGCGCGCTGGAGCCGACGGAGGTCTCGTCGGCGCAGGAGGCAGACGACCCCCGCGCGAGCGAGGCCGCGGCGGACGCCTGGCGGAGGCTGCGCGCCTCGCTGACGCGCGCCGCGACGCGCTTCGGCCGACAGGGCTTCTTCCGGGCGTTTCACGCGATGCTCGGTGAGCGCGAGAGCCTGACTCGCGTGCTGCGGATGCCGGGAGGCGAGCGGGCAGCGACGGATCTGCGGCACCTCGCCGAGATCGCGCACCTCGAAGAGCGGCGCGCGCGCCTCTCTCCGCGGGGTCTCGGCGACTGGCTCCGAAGCCAGGCGGACGACGCCGAGGCCGAGGCCAAACACCCGCTGCGACTCGAGAGCGACGCGCGCGCGGTGAAGATCGTCACGATTCACTCGTGCAAGGGGCTCCAATACCCGATCACGCTGCTGCCGTTCGCGGGGGTCGCGAGGCTCTCGAACGCAGGCACTCCTGGGATCCGCGTGCGACTCCCCGCGCGGAGCAAGCGGACCGGCGACGCCGCAGGGGAGCTCTGCCTGGTCCTGAGCGCGTCGGATTCGCCAGAGCGAGAGGAGGCGAAAGACGCCTTCAACGAGGACGCGCACAGCGAGGCGATGCGACTTCTCTACGTCGCGCTCACCCGCGCAGAGCATCACATCGTCGCGTGGACCGGCGCGCACGACGCCGCAGGACATGGGCTCAATGGCCTGGTGCTGCGCGACGAGGGCGTGAACGGCGCGTCCAACGCCAGGGCGGCCGTGGGCGAGGCAGAGGCGCGCCTCGACGCGCTCGCGGCGCGCTCGGAGGGCAGCATCGGCTGGGCCCGTGAGCCCGTCGTCGCCGAGGTGATCGGCTCTGCGCTCGCCGTCTCGAGCGGCACTGCCCCGCTCGTCGCGCGCCCCTGGGACGTGGAGCGCGCGCTCGGCTCCGGCTGGCAAGTCGCGAGCTTCTCGTCGCTGACGAACGGCCTTGGACACGCCAGCGCCGCGTCGCCCGCAGAGGGCGAGGCCGCGCCCGCGTCGAGCGAAGCCGCCGTCTCCAGCGCCGGAGTCGGGGGTTGGCCCGCGTTCGATGACGCGCTCGGCGCGCCCGTCGCCGCGGACGTGCTGCCGAAGGGGAAGGAAGCCGGGAAGTGGGTGCACGCCGTCTTCGAGCACCTCGACTTCGAGCGCGGCGCGCCCCGCGCGTCGACCCCCGCGGAGGGCGCGAGCGCTCTGCCGGGCATGCTCGCGGACCTACGCGCGAAGGAGGGAGTCGCCGCGTCCGTGTACGGAGCGCCAGCGGGAGAGGACGCCGACAGCCTGCTCGCCGCCGCGCTCCCGCGCTGGCTCGACACGCCGCTCGGCGGGGCCGACACAGGCCTCGCGCCGGGCTTCCGCCTGCGCGCTCTGCCCCTCTCGCGGCGCCTCGATGAGCTCAAATTCGATCTCTCGCTCGTCGACGGCGCGGGTCGCAGCGGCCCCGGACGCATCGTGGACGACGCGGTCCGCGCGGCGCTCGAACCTCGACGCGCGGACGCGACGTTCCCCGGGCGCGCCTGGCTCGACGCGCTCTTCACGCGGAGCACGGCCGACGGCGCGGGACTCGCGCACATCCTCCCCGCGATCACTGGCATCCTGACCGGCTCGATCGACCTCGTCTTTCGCGCGTCGGACGACGGGCGCTTCTACCTCGCAGACTACAAGACCAACCGGCTCAGCTCGCCCCCCGGCGCGGACGGGCAGCGCCTCCCGAGTCGCCTCGGCAACTACACCGACGCTTGGCTCGCCCGCGCGATGGGCGACGCCAACTACCACCTTCAGGCGCTGCTCTACACGGTCGCGCTCCATCGCTGGCTGGGCGCGCGACTCGGCACCTCGTATCGCTACGACACGCACGTCGGCGGGCATCTCTATCTATTCCTGCGCGGGATGGAGGGCGAGCAAACTCCCCTCCAGGCGTCGGGCCGTCGGCTCGGCGTCTACTTCGATCGCTGGCCGAGGGCCGTGATCGAGGGCCTCGATCTCGCGCTCCGCGGCGCGAGCGCAGAGTCCGTCACTCAGCACCTCCAGTCGCTCGCAGCGGAGACCGGACGATGAAGCCCGTCAAGCCCGTCAAGCCCGTCAAGCCCGCGCAGCCCGCGCAGCCCGCGCAGCCCGCGCAGCCCGCCAGGCCAGCTCAACCAGCGCAGCCCTCGGCGGGGCTCCCGCCGATGCCGCGACTCCATCTATCCGTCCCTGCGCTCGAGGCGCTCGCGGAGCCTCTGCGCAGAGGCCGCATCCTCGCGGACGCCGACCTGCTCGTGATCGACGCGGTCGCGCCGCGCTATGCAGAGAAGGAGCCGCAGGTGTTGCTCGCGCTCGCCTTGGCGCTCCGCGCGGTGCGCGTCGGGCACGCGGGGATCGACCTGCGCGCGCTCGACCTCGTGCTCGATCACGAGCCGAGCAGCGCGCCCGCGGCGCCCGCTCCCCAACCCGAGCGCGACGACGACGTCGTGGGCGGAGACGACGAGGGCGACGGTGAACAGGGCGACGGCGAACAGGACGACGACGAAGCCGAGGCGCCCGAGTCCCCCGCCGACACGACGCTCCAAGCCCGCCTCTCTGCCCTGAGCCTGCCGTCGGACGACGCCGCGCTGCGCGCCTGGGAAGCGCGTGTGCTCGCCTCGCCGATGGTCTCCGCCGACACTCGCGACCTCAAGCCCTTTCACAAGCAGGCGCGCGCGGACGGCTCGTGGCTGCTGCTGACGCAGCGCATGGCGCGCGAGCAGGAGCGACTCGCGGCGGCCCTGACCACCCTCGCGAACAGCGCGCCGGTGCCGGCGGTGACGCCCGCCGCGCTCGAGCAGGGCGTGGCGCTGCTCTTCGCGAAAGACGCCGACGGGGAGAGCGCGCACGCCGTGCGCCGCGCCGTCAACGGCCGACTCTCGATCGTCACGGGTGGCCCCGGCACCGGCAAGACCTTCAGCATCAAGTGCTTGCTCGCGCTGCTCCTCGACGCCCCGCGCGCCGCGGACGCGCCGCCGCTGCGCATCGAGCTCGCGGCCCCGACGGGCAAGGCCGCCGTGCGGATGCGCGAGGCGCTCCTCGAGAAGCTCGAGGAGCTGCCGCTCAGCGACGCGGCGAAGCACGCGCTCGAGTCGCTCGCGCCGCGCACGGTCCACAAATTGTTGGGGATGCGCCCTGACGGCGGGTCGCGCCACGACGCCTCGCGCCCGCTCCCGGCGGACCTGATCGTCGTCGACGAGGCGTCGATGGTCGGGCTCGCGCTCATGCGTCGGCTCGTCGAGTCGGTCGGCGCCGGCGCGCGCCTCGTGCTGCTCGGTGACCGCGATCAGCTCGCGAGCATCGACGCGGGGACGGTGCTCGCGGACCTCGTGCACGCGGGCGCTGCCAACCCCCTCGCGCCCTGCGTGACGCGCTTCACGCGCTCGTACCGCTTCGACGCGGGCGGCGCCGTCGCGGCCGTCGCGAAGGAGCTTCAGGACGCGACCGAGGCGTCGCTGCGGAGCGCCGTCGCGCGGCTCGTCGGCGCCGAGCGCGCAGCCGACGCCGCGCAGGGCCTGCGACACCTGGGCATCCCCGCGAAGGGCCTCCCGTCGGACGCGCAGCTCAGCGCGCTCGCGGCGCCCTATCTCGACGCGACGACGGGCTACGTCGGCGCCCTCGCCGCGCTGCTCGGCGC
>CAIUAC010001116.1 GCA_903896985.1 uncultured Sandaracinus sp. | reverse complement strand
GCGCACGGAGAGGCAGAACAGCTCGTTCGACCGCGTGTAGACGACGTACGCGAGCCCGAAGCCGAGCGCGACGGCGAGGAGGGTCAGGGGGCTCATGCGCGCAGAGGATACGCGAAGGGGAGCGTCGGGCTTCCTCCCCTCGGGGCTGCGCAGGCGAGGCGTGGTTGGTTCGGAGGTCCTACGCGTCGCTCTCCCGCCGCGCCCGCGTCGGCCGGGCCCTCTCGGCTCAGTCCTCAGGTGGCTTCGGCGCCGGCTTCGACTCCGGCGCGCGTAGCCATCGCGCCACCATCACGGCGAACGCGACGTGCAGCGCCACCGTGAGCCCGATGAGGACGACCCAGAGCGGGTTCTGAAGGAGCATCTCCATCGGCGCGAAGCTTAGTGGAGATGGTCGTGATTCACCCGTCGGCGTCCGCGCGACGTGCTCCCCCTGACGGCCGGCGGCCCCCACCGGCGGTCCGCGGCACGGCGCCCGTCCGCTGAGGCGCGTCAGGTGTCGAGCGAGAACGGCGTGAAGTTCGTGTCGCGGTCGAAGAAGTCCTCGTGCTCACGCGCCTTGAGGAAGGCGACCACGCGGTAGGTGAGGGGGGTCGCGACGACCTCCCAGCCGACCTTGAGGGCGTAGTTCGCCAGCATCACCTGCAGCAACAGGTCGGTGCTCCAAGTCCCGGCGAACGCGAGCGGATAGAAGATGAGGGTGTCCGCGGCCTCGCCGACGACGGTCGAGCCGATCGTCCGCACCCAGAGGAAGCGCCCCCCGGTGCGGACCTTGAGCTTCGCCAGCGTGTAGGAGTTCGCGAACTCGCCGCACGCGTAGCCGATGAGCGACGAGAGCGCGATGCGCCACGTCGAGCCGAAGGACGCCTCGAGCGCGTCCTGGCCGTGCCAGCCGGCCGCGGGCGGGAGGTGCACGACGACGAAGGCCATCAGCGACGCGAACGCCAGCGCGCCGAAGCCCGCCCAGACCACCTTGCGCGAGCGGGCGTAGCCGTAGACCTCCGTGAGGACGTCGCCGAACAGGTAGCTGATGGGGAAGAACAGGTTGCCCGCGCCGAAGGTGACGCCGCCGACGGTCGCGACCTTGCTCACGCCGATGAGGTTCGCGCAGAGCAGCACGCACACGAAGGCAGCCATGATCAGGTCGTAATAGCGGTAGCTACGCGGACTGGACTGGCTGGGAGCGTTGACGGGGGGATTCGACACGGACCGATCCGCTAACACTGATGAGTCACCCGCGCACGCGGGACGCGCGACCAGGCCCCGCGCACGGCGGACCTCCGCGACCCTCCCCGCGCGCTCGACGCGACGCGGAAGACGGCGGTGAAGGGGCGAGCGCGCGGCGAGCGCTCATCCGCTACGCCTCTTCCAGCCCGAGCGCGAAGCGCAGCGCGTCGTCGAGCGCTCGCAGCTTGTGCTCCGAGAGGGCGCCGGCGCGCTCCAGTAGATCGGACTTCGGCACCGTGACGAGCCAGTCGCAGTTCACCACGCCGCTCTTCGGCAGTCCCTCCCGGCGCCCGACCTTCACCTCGACGGCGTAGCCGCGGACGGTCGTGGACACGGGCGCGACGATGACCAGCGCGCGCACCGCGTAGGCCTCCTGGCGCGAGACGAGCACTACAGGGCGACGCTTGTCGACGTTCGCCCACCAGATCTCGCCGCGGTTCACTCGTCGTCCCAGGCGAGCGCCGACAGCGTCCTGCGCGCCGAGGCTCTCGCGCTGCGCTCGTCCGCGGCCGTCTCCGGTGCGCGCTCGTAGGCCCGGACGTACTCCTCCACCTGACGCGCGCGCCCTTCGGCCCGCAGCAGGAGCCTGAGCGCACGCCCCAAAAGCGCGCTGCGGCTCTCGCCGGTGGAGGTCCTCAAGCGCTCCGCGCGGACGAGCAGCTCGTGGTCCACGCTGATCGCGATCTTGTCTGCGTTCCTCGCCACGGTATGAACTTGTCCTACCGGCGCGCGACAATCAAGACCGAGCGCCGCTGTGGCGCAGTCCTCGCGCGCGACCACGGGCCAAGAACATCCAACCTGGTGACTATCTCGCCCGCGTGGCTCACCGGCGGGCGCCACCGAGTGAAGGCGATCGCTCGCGAGGCCAGCGTGGCGCTGAAGCAGCAGCGCGCGTTGACCTTCGCGCTGCGCGGAGACCTGCTGCTCAACGTCGGCGGCGTGCTGCTGAGGACGGCGCTGCTCGAAGGCTATCGTTTCCGCGAGGGCGCGCGGCATCCCCCACGGGAAGACCGGGACCTGCGGGCGGCGTGGAGCGGCACGAGGCGGATGATCGGCCGAGAGTACGAGGGTATGGGGCAGCCCACTCCCACTCCGTCGAGTGTGCCGCTGAGCGGCTGCGCCGAGCGCCGGTGCCTGCCCGCGGCTGACTACGCGTGCGGCGGGGGGACGTGCTGGGTGGGCTGGTTCGTGGCGCTCCGGCAGTCCGAGACGCTGATCGTCGCGCCGCGGGCGCGCGGCACGATGAGGCTCTACAAGCACAACTGTGTGCGCGGGGGTGGAGTGAAGCGACTCCGGCGGTCGTGGGCACCCCGCGCGCGTCAGCCGTCGATGAGCTCGAAGTCGGCCTCGGCGGCGATGTACGGCACATAGCGGAAGTCGCGGATCGAGCTCACGCGACCGTCCTCGAAGTCGAGCAGGATGAAGTACGCGGGGACGGCGGCGCCAGCGACGTAGGCGGCGCACGCGAGTCGTCCCTCGAGGCGTACGAGCCGGAGCGCGACGTTCTCCTTGTCTCTGTACGCCAGATAGTCAGAGGTCCCCGGCGGCGTCTTCAGCTCCCACGGCGCTTCCGCGGTGCCCTTGCCTTTGACCTCGCTCATGACGACTTCCCCTCCGCTGCGCGCTTCAGATCCTCTGCATAGGCCTCGAACACGGGCCCGAAGTCCGGGAGCGAGCCCTTGATCATGGGGAGCATCACGCCCGCGAATTCTTCTCGCATGGCAAACTC
>CAIUAC010001115.1 GCA_903896985.1 uncultured Sandaracinus sp. | reverse complement strand
GGGTCCTCGTTCTTCATCAGGCCCCCGATCTTGTTGACGGCGCTGAGCACCGTCGTGTGGTCCTTGCCGCCGAAGAGCTCCCCGAGCTGCGGATAGCTCGTCCCGAGGCGCTGCCGGCAGAGGTACATCGCGACCATGCGCGGATACGAGACCGCGCGATGGCGGCGGTGTGACTTCAGATCCGCGAGGCGAATCGCGAAGTATTTGCAGGTCGCCGTCTGGATGTCCTCGACGCTGACGGCGTGCTCCGGCGCGGGCAGCACCGCCTTGAGCGTCTCCCGCGTGAACTCGAGGTCGATGGCGCGCTTGACGAGCTCCGCGCGCACCGCGAGGCGCAGCAGCGTTCCCTCGAGCTCGCGGACGTTGCTCTTGACGACCTGCGCGAGAAACAGCGCGACGTCGTCGGCGAGCACGATGCACTCCTCTTGCGCCTTGCGCTTGAGGATCGCGATGCGCGTGTCGAGCTCCGGCGCCTGGATGTCGGCGACGAGACCCCACTGAAAGCGCGAGATCAGGCGCTCCTGCATCTCGGAGATCTGCTGCGGGTAGACGTCGCTCGTGACGACGATCTGCCGGTCTGCGTGATAGAGCGCGTTGAACGTGTGGAAGAACTCTTCCTGCGTCTGCTCGCGCCCCGCGAGGAACTGGATGTCGTCCATCAGCAGCACATCGCAGTTGTTCCGATAGCGCTCGCGGAACTCGTCGATGCGGTGGTTCTGGAGCGCCCAGATGAACTCGTTCGTGAAGCGCTCCGCCGACAGATACAGCACGCGGGCGTGCGGCGTGACCTCGAGCACCTTGTGCCCGACGGCGTTGACGAGGTGCGTCTTGCCGAGCCCGACGCCGCCGTAGATGAAGAGCGGGTTGTAGCGCTTGCCGCGCGTCGACGAGCCCGCGATGGCGGCCGCGTGCGCGAGCTGGTTCGACGGTCCGACGACGAAGTTGTCGAAGCTGTAGCGCGGGTTGAGCCCGTGCATCGGCCCCGGGGGCGCGCCGGCGCCGAGCGGCGTCGGTCCGGGCGCGGGCGGCGGAGGCGCATGGAGCGCGCCTGTCGGCATGGGCTGCGAGACGGGCGCGCCGTAGTGCCCGGCGCTGCTGATGTAGCCTGGAGCGGCGTAGCCTGGGGAGGTCGTGACCTCCGCGGCGGTCATCGGCGGCACGGACTTGCGGGACGGCGGCGTGCGCTCCTGCAGCGCCTCGCAGACCTCCCAGAGCACCTTCAGCGCTTTCGGGTCGCGGCGCTCCGGCGCGTGCGCGCTCGCGAAGGCCTCGCGCAGCACGTCGAGGTAGTGCGCGCCCAGCCACTCACCGAAGAAGCGGTTCGGGATCTGCAACGTGAGCGTGTCACCGTCGATCCCGCCAAAACGCACCGGCGAGAGCCAGGTCTCGAAATTCTCCGCAGAGAGGCGCCTGCGCAGCTCCTCCAACGTGCGATCCCAGAGCTCGTTGTTCCGAACCATCATCGACGAAAACCTCTTCCGGAACGGACTGCAGGGACGCGCAGTCGGAGAGTGCAGTCAGAGGGCGTTGTCGTTCGGGGGCGTGCCGTCACGCCGGCGTAGCGAGTCACAGAAGACAGGGCGCAGTCGTGCCTCTGATCGGCAGCCGTTTCAGGGGCTGGATCGGGCCTCGAGGGAGGGCATGGTCGTTCACCGCAGACGGTCGCGGAGGCGGGTCCGGTGACTTCACCGAAGCGTTGCACCCCCGAAACGGAAGGCGAAGCTAGCAGAGCGTGCGGAGGCCGTCTACGCCGATCCGCAAGACGGCTCGCAAGTCCCCGGACCGACGGGGAAAAAATCTTTGGAGGATCATCAGCGACACCGAGCCCCCCCTGGGGGCGTCTGCCGAAAACTTGCGCAAGCCGCCGAGATCATGGAATTTGTACGGTGCTTCGGAGGAGCGCGGGTACCGTCCGTCGACGGATCATCCGTGATCCATCGTGATCTCCGCGCCCCGGAGCCTGATCCTCGACGCTTCGTGAAGAAGCGCCCGCGCGTGCGCGACAATTTGGAGCCGATCGGGAACGCTGTTAGGTTCCGGGCCGTTCCCGATGACGTGTCCAGTCTGTTCGCGGAGGTGACCATGGCCAGCGCAGTGACCCAGAAGCAGTACCGGACAGCGCTCGGCAGCCTGACCTTCGCCCTCGTCCTCCTCGGGCTCCCCGCGCTCTCGGCGGCGCAGACCTTCGACGCCGCGGACACGACCGAGTCCGCGCGGGGCCTCGCGATGGGCACCGGGGTGCGCTCGTCGGCCGCCGGGACCTCGGCGCTCGCCTACAACGCCGCGAACCTGTCGCTCGCGCACATCTATCACATCGAGAGCGGCGTCGCGTACGACCCGGGCGCCGGCCGCTTCGGGCTGATCGCCGGCATCGTCGACTCGACGACGGACTCCGTCGCCGCGGGCCTCTCCTTCCGCACGCTCGTCGGCGGCGGGACGGGCGGGTACGGCGGCTACGACGGCCGCGTCTCGCTCGGCATGGCGCTCGGCGAGGCGCTGTCGATCGGCCTCAGCGGCCGCTACGTCGACTTCACCCGCAGCGGGCAGCTGCCGAGCGGCGTCAGCAGCGACCGCGTCGCCCGAGGCTTCACGCTCGACGCGTCCCTCCGCGTCTCGCCCGCGCCGGGCTTCCACCTCTCGGCCCTCGGCCTCAACCTGATCGACCTCGAGTCGGGCGTCGCCCCCGTGCAGGCTGGCGGCAGCGCGTCCTACACCGCCGGCGGCGTCTTCACGATCGGCGGCGACGTCCTCGTCAACCTCTCGCGCGGGATCGACGGCGCGCCGCTCCTCGTCGGCGGCGGCCTCGAGTGGCTCACCGGCGGGCGCGTGCCGCTGCGCGCGGGCTACGTCTACGACGAGCTCCGCGCGACGCATGTCTTCACGGCGGGGCTCGGCTACGTCGATCAGAGCGTCGGCGTCGACCTCGCGCTCCGACAGGATATCGCTGGTCAGAACGACACGCTGATGATGGCGTCGTTCCGCTACTTCGTGCGTTGAGGTCGTCGCCTCCGACGCTTCGCATCGCGCGCTCTCCGGCACCGCGGAGCGAGCCAAGGTTTCTCGTCGCCAGCGTGTTACTGTCGCGCGTGAGCCGGAACCGAAGCCCTCGTGCGTTGTCACGAGGGAATGCAAGCCGCGGCCGGCATCGATCGATCGGTCGAGCGAGCCGCCGCTGCGGCAGGCTTTCACGTCCCGATGCCTGACGGGTACGAAGACAAGCTGATCGAGCGACTGCAGCGCCGCGACGAAGCGGCGTTCAACGAGCTCGTGCGCTTGTACCAAGCGAAGGTCTTTCACCTCGTCTTCCGCATGCTCGGCGACCGCGCTGAAGCCGAAGACCTGGCGCAAGAGGTCTTCATCACCGTCTTCAAGTCGATCGACGGCTTCCGGGGCGACTCGAAGCTCTCGACCTGGCTCTATCGGGTCGCGACCAACCACTGCAAGAACCGCCTGAAGTACCTCGGGCGCCGCGCGCGCGGGCAGAAGCAAGCGTTCGACGAGCTCTCCGAGCGCGACGCCGTCGAGAGCGCGACGATGCAGACGAGCGCGCTGATCCCACGCCCCGACGAGGCGGTCGAGGGCAAGCAGATCGAGCACATCGTGCAGCGCGCGCTCGCGACGCTCGACGAGGAGCACCGAGAGCTGATCGTGCTCCGAGACCTCGAGAACCTCAGCTACGAGGACATCCAGCGCATCACGGGGCTGCCCGAGGGGACCGTGAAGAGCCGCCTCCATCGCGCGCGCCTCGCGCTCAAGGCGGCGGTAGAAGCGCTCAGCGGAGAGAAGAAGCCCACATGACCCGCGATGAAGCGCGAGAGAATTTCAGCGCAGCGTTCGATGGCGAGCTAGGCGACGCGCGCGCGGACTTCGACGCGCTCCTCCGCGAGGACGCGGAGCTTCGCGAGGAGTACGAGGAGTTCGCGCAGCTGCTCCGCGAGACGCAGTCGCTCGCGCTCGACGAGGACCGACCCGAGGCGGACGGCGCGCCGACTCCGGACCTGCTCGCCGGCGTGCAGAAGAAGCTGCGCGTGCGCTCGGGCGGGCGCTTCTACCGCGACCGCTTCAGCGAGGGCGCGGCGCGCGGGCTCTCGGTGCCGATGTTGCTCGCGGCGGTGATGCTGCTCGTGCTCGTCGGGCTCTTCGTCGCGCTCAACTGGACGACGGTGATCGACCCGCCTTCGCCTCGACCCGCGTCCGCCTCGCCCGGCCAAGCGCGCTGAGCGAGCCGCGCGCGCGTCGCCTCTACGCGCCGTCCTCGGGCTCCGCCGCCCCCTCCGCGACGCTCGGCGCAGCGTCGAACAGATCCTCCGGCACGCCAGGCCCGAAGTGCACTCCTTGCCGGTCGCCGTGCAGGCTCTCGTGCGGCATCAGCACGGACCAAGTCTGACCACGGAAGCGCTCGAGCAAGCGCGGCGCGAGCAGCCGCGCGACGTGATGGTGCGGCCTCGCGTAGGCGACCCAGTGCTCGCCGTGCGTGCGCGACTCCGTGTGAAACGCCAGGTGCCGGTCGAGGTGCGCGACCTCTCGCATCACCGCGCGCTCGAGCGCGTGCAGCTGCGCGACGTCCTCGTCGTCATGCCGCGCGAGCAGGTCGTGCTCTTCGTGCAGCACGCGCCAGAGCACGCGGTAGAGGAGCGCGAAGCGCTGCGGGTCGCGGTGACAGCTCGCGCGCTCGGCGAGCGCGAGCAAGGCGCGCGGGACGTGCGGCGTGCCGTGCGCGCCAGCGGGCGGGGGCGGCGGGTGCGAGACCGCGGCGAGGAGCCCAGGGATCGTGTCCTGCGGGTCGTCCTCGGCCACCCAGACGATGCCCTCGGGCGCGACGCCCTTCGTCAGCAGCGCGCGCGCCTCATCGCGGAAGCCCTCGAACGAGCCGTCGAAGCGCGCCTCGCGCGACGGCTTCATCCGCGGCTCCCTCGACGGCTGCGGCTCACGCGCTCACGCGCTCGGCGCCGCGCGGAGCACGCGCTCGCGCACCGCGATCACCTCGTCCTCGGTGAGGAGATGATCGCCCGCCTTCGCGTGCTTGAGGATCGCCTCGCAGACCGCCGGATCGACCTCGAGCTGCTTCTCGCGCAGCCAGTACTGCACGTTGGAGAGCCCGCTCATCGGCCCGATCGCGATCTCCTGCTTGCGCCCGACCATCTCCGCCGGGACGCCCGAGTAGATCCGGTCGGCGAGCCAGTCGTCGCCCTTCGCCTTCGCCTTGATGATCGCGGCGGCGTGCACCCCGGTGCCCGTGCGGAACGCGTCCGCGCCGACCGCCGGGTAGTTGATCGGGATCGGGAAAAGTGTCGCGCGCGATACCACGTCGCACGCCAGCGCCAGCTTCGAGAGGTCCCGATCCGCGATCTCTCCGAGCAGCTTCAGGTTGAGGAGGATCTGGTCGATCGCCGCGTTGCCGACGCGCTCGCCGATCCCGAGGATCGTCCCGTGGACGCGATCCGCCCCATATTCGAAGGCGAAGATCGCGTTCGGCACCGCGAGCCCGCGGTCGTTGTGCCCGTGCCAGTCGATGCCGACGGTGTCCTGCGCGCCGCACGACTCGATCACGCTGCGCGTGAAGCGTATCAAGTTTCGCACGCCGTCCGGCGTGACGTGCCCGACCGTGTCGCAGAGGCAGAGCCGCGTCGCGCCGTGATCGATCGCGGCGCGGAAGAGCTCCCCGAGCACCTCGGGGCGCGAGCGCGTCGTGTCCTCGGTGACGTAGGTGACGGACATCCCCTCCTTCACCGCGAAGTCGATCGCCTCGATGCTGCGCTTCTTGATCAGCTCGACCGACCAGTCCTCGGCGAGCGCGCGGATCGGCGAGGAGCCGATGAACGTGAAGACCTCGATCGGGAGCCCGGCGCGCTGGGACACCTCGACCATCGGCGCGATGTCGGAGATCACGGTGCGCCCCGCGCAGCCGAGCTTGATCTTGAGCTTGCAGTCGACGACCTCCTGCGCGAGCCGGAGCACGTCCTCGAAGGCGCGCGTGCTCGAGCCCGGCAGCCCGACGTCGGCGTGCTCGACGCCGAGCTCGTCGAGCAGGTGCAGGATCTCGAGCTTGTCGCCGATCTTCGGGTCGACGACGGACGGATTCTGCAGCCCGTCGCGCAGCGTCTCGTCGAGCAAGGTCACGCCGCGCAGCGGCACGGGGGCGCGGCGATCGACGGCGTTCCAGTCGTAGACGAGCGCATCGGAGACAGGCGACGTGGGCATCGCCCGCAACGTAACACGCAGACCCGACGCGCCTCCGTGAGCGTCGTCAATCGACCTCAGCCGATCTCTGCGTAGCCCCCGGCGAAGACGGGCTCTCCCGGCTCCTTCGCGCGCACGGCGCGGACGAGCACGCGCCCCTCCTCGCGGTAGCCCTCGACGACCACCGTGTCCCCTGGCCAGACGGGCTTCTTGAAGCCGCCGGAGAGAAACTTCAGCCGGCTCGGGTCGCCGCCGCACTCCTCGGCGAGCACAGCGCGGCCGACGATGCCGTAGGTGCACAGGCCGTGGAGGATCGGGCCGCCGAAGCCCGCTTGCTCGCCGATCGCCGGGTCGATGTGCAGCGGGTTGAGGTCGCCGCTCAGCCGGTAGAGCGCCGCCTGCTCGGGCGTCGTCGTCGTCTCGAAGCGCCAATCGGGCTCGCGCTGCGGCGTCCGCACATCCTCGCGCTTCGGCGGAGGGCTGCCGCCGAAGCCGCCGTCGAAGCGGTAGATGATCCGCCACTCGGTCTCGCAGATCAGCGTGCCGTCGCTGTCGTGCGTGGTCGTCGCGAGGTCCGCGAGGGCCATGCGCTTGAGGTCGTAGACCGCGGCGACGCGCCCGACCGTGCGGAGCGTGCCGGACGCCGCGAAGGGCGCGTGGAGGCGCGTCTTCTGGTTGCCGTGCACGACGCCGAGCAGGTCGCCGCCGACGAGCTCGAAGAGCGCCGCGCAGGCGTCGTAGGCAGGGACGACGGCGTACGTCGGCAGCACGCGCGGGCCGCGCCCCTCGAAGAGGAAGTCGAGCTCGCCCGGGACGCGCGCGCCGACGCCGAGGGCGTAGAGCGCGGTGTCCTTCCAGGCGTAGTGATGCGTGAGCTCTGCGGTCGTCTTGCCGACGGAGTCGAGTCTGAGTGCCATCGCCGCGGAGGTTAGCAGGCGTCGACCGTTTTGCCGCGGGCGGCGGGATTGACCGGCGCACCTCCGGCAGCCACGTTCCCGCTCGTGCGGCGCGCGGCATGGCTCATCGTCCTCTTGGCCCTGGCGCTGCCGCTGGCCTCCGGATGCCCGGCGTCGAAGCCGTCCCCGGCGCCCGGGTACGACCTCGGGCCCGATGGGTACATCCCGCCGGGCGTCGACACCGACGCGGACGGCCTCTGCGACAACACCGAGGTCGCGCTCGGGCTCGACCCGCTGCTCCCGGACACGGACGCGGACGGCTACCCGGACTGGTTCGAGATCACCGCCGGCTATCAGGGGCGCGTGCCCTCGTCGCCGAACCGAGATGAGCTCGTCGTGCTCTCGGAGACGGCGGACAGCACCGCGATGACCTCGATCGTCGCGAGCGTCCGCGGCGCCGGCGAGACGTTCTCGGGCGCCTTCGACGCGCAGATCATCCGTGATGCCTACGGCGTGAACGCAGGGAACTTCTTCGTCTCGGCGAGCGCGCTCGGCGCCGAACCGCCGGCGAACGTCGCGCGGATCGACGCAGCGTCGAGGAGCTTCGAGAACGTGCGCGGTCGGACGCTGCTCTTCTCCGACGTGCACTTCGCCTTCGGCACCCAGACGGCGCTCGGCTGCGTGCGCGCGTACCCGCTCCGCTATTACACGAAGACCGACACGGGCCGCACCGTCGCGATCGCGCGGAGGCTCCTGCTCGTGCTGCCCGCCGGCACGACGCCTGCGACGGGTCCGTGGTGCGCGCCGACGGGTCCTTGCTGGTAGGGGGGACCCCCCAAACTCCGCCCGCGAGAAACACAGAAGCCCAGCGCCGCTTTCGCGGGCTGGGCTGGGGTGGTTGGGTGGGGAGCCTCCCTCGAGAGGGAGGCTCAGCTCGTCAGAGCTGTGGCCCGCGCGGGTTCATGTTCGCGCCGGTGTTGTTGGTCGGCGGCGCCCCGTCGACCTGCTTCGCGCGCTTGCGGCGACGACGAGCGGCCTCGGACTCCTTCTTGCGGCGCTTGATCGACGGCTTCATGTAGTGTCGGCGGCGCTTCAGCTCACGAAGGATGCCTTCGGCAGCCATCTTGCGCTTGAGGTGCTTGATCGCGCGCTCGATCCCCTTGTCACCGACGATGACTTCGAGGGGCTTGCACTGTACTGCTTCTCCGGCGGGGGACGTCGACGACATCGGGCTCGTACTCTCCTCTACTGCTATTCAAGCAGTGCTGCCTAGGCCAGGCAGGGGGGCGGACTATGCACGGCCCCCCACGGGAGCGCAAGTAGCCGAACAATCTCAGCGGCGGATCATCCGTGAAGCGTCACGCGTTCGCCCGCGGAGAGTTCGTCGCGACGCTGATCTCCGTGCTCTTTTGCCCGCTCGCGGTGCGCTTGCCGAAGCCGAGCTCGCCGCCCGTGCCGACGTCCACGATCACCGTGTCGCCCGCGAGATAGCGTCCGGCGAGCAGCTCCTGCGCGAGCGGGTTCTCGAGCAGGCGCTGGATGGCGCGCTTGAGCGGGCGCGCGCCGAAGGTCGGGTCGTAGCCGACGTTGCCGAGCAGGTCCTTCGCCGCGTCGCTGATCTCGAGCGCGAGCCCGCGCGCGTTGAGGCGCTTCTCGAAGCGGCTCAGCTGGATCTCGACGATGCGGCGCAGGTTCTCGCGCCCGAGGCGGTGGAACACGACGGTCTCGTCCAGCCGATTGAGGAACTCCGGGCGGAAGTGCGCGCGCAGGTCCTCCATGACGGCTTTGCGCATCTGCGCCTCGTCGTCCATCGACTGGATGTGCGTCGAGCCGACGTTGGAGGTGAGGATGATGACGGTGTTCTTGAAGTCGACGGTGCGGCCCTGACCGTCCGTCAGGCGACCGTCGTCGAGCACCTGCAAGAGGGCGTTCCACACATCGGGGTGCGCCTTCTCGATCTCGTCGAAGAGGATCACCTGGTACGGACGGCGCCGCACGGGCTCCGTCAGCTGACCGCCCTCGTCGTAGCCGACGTAGCCCGGAGGCGCGCCCATCAGCCGCGAGACGGAGTGCTTCTCCATGTACTCGCTCATGTCGATGCGCAGCATCGCGCGCTCGTCGTCGAACAGGAACTCCGCGAGCGCCTTCGCGAGCTCCGTCTTGCCGACGCCCGTCGGGCCGAGGAAGAGGAACGAGCCGATCGGGCGGCTCTCCTCGCCGAGCCCCGCGCGCGAGCGGCGCACGGCGTTCGAGACGGCCGTCATCGCCTCCTCTTGGCCGACGACGCGCAGGCGCAGGCGATTCTCCATGCCGAGCAGCTTCTGCTTCTCGCTCTCGAGCATCTTCGTCACGGGCACGCCGGTCCACTTGGAGACGATCGAGGCGATGTCCTCCTCGGTGACCTCCTCCTTGAGGAACGAGCCGCCCGCCTGCACGTCGGCGAGCTTCTGCTGCGCGGCGAGCACGGCCTTCTCGGCCTCGGGGATCTCGCCGTATTGCAGGCGCGCGGCGGTCTCGAACTGCGTCGCGCGCTGCGCGCGCTCGAGGTCGGTCTTGAGCTTCTCGACCGTCGCCTTCGTCTCGCGGATCGAGGCGATCAGCTCCTTCTCGTGGAGCCACTGCGCGCGCATCCCGTCGCGCTTCTCGGTCAGCTCGGCGATCTCGCGGTCGAGCTCCGCGACGCGCTTGGTCGAGCCCTCGTCGCGCTCCTTCTTGAGCGCTTGCCGCTCGACCTCCGAGTGCACGAGGCGACGCTCGACGGCGTCGATCTCCTGCGGCATCGAGTCGATCTCCATCTTCAGCTTGGACGCCGCCTCGTCGACGAGATCGATCGCCTTGTCCGGCAGGAAGCGGTCGGTGATGTAGCGGTTCGAGAGCGTCGCCGCGGCGACGATCGCGCCGTCTTGGATGCGGATGCCGTGGTGCACCTCGTAGCGCTCCTTGAGCCCGCGCAGGATCGCGATGGTGTCGACCACGCTCGGCTCGCCCGCGAACACGGGCTGAAAGCGCCGCGCGAGGGCGGCGTCCTTCTCGATGTGCTTCTGGTACTCGGCGAGCGTGGTCGCCCCGATGCAGCGGAGCTCACCGCGCGCGAGCGCCGGCTTGAGCATGTTGCCCGCGTCCATCGAGCCCTCGGCCTTGCCCGCGCCGACGAGCGTGTGCAGCTCGTCGATGAAGAGGATCACCTGGCCTTCGGCGCTCTCGATCTCCTTGATCACCGCCTTGAGGCGCTCCTCGAATTCGCCGCGGAACTTGCTGCCCGCGATCAGCGCGCCGAGGTCGAGCGACAGCAGCCGCTTGTCCTTCAGCGACTCGGCGACGTCGCCCGAGACGATGCGCTGCGCGATGCCCTCGACGATCGCCGTCTTGCCGACGCCGGGCTCGCCGATGATCACGGGGTTGTTCTTCGTGCGGCGCGAGAGCACCTGCATCACGCGGCGGATCTCTTCGTCGCGCCCGATCACCGGGTCGATCTTGCCGGCGCGCGCCGCGGCGGTGAGGTCGCGCGTGTACTTGTCGAGCGACTGGAACTTGCTCTCGGCCTCGGGGTCGTCGACGCGCTGCCCGCCGCGCACATCCTTCATCGCCGCGACGAGCTTCTCGCGCGTGACGCCTAGCCGCGTCAGCAGCTTCGTCAGCTCGTCCTTCTGGCTGAGCGCGGCGAGAAAGACGTGCTCCGCGGAGGTGTAGTCGTCCTTCAGCGCTTCCGTCTCGCTCCACGCGGCGGTCAGCACCTCGCGGAAGCGCCGCGAGATGTTCGGCTCAGCGCCGCCGGACACCTTCGGCATCTTGTCGAGCGCCGCCTCTAGCTCGGCGCGCAGCTTCTTCGGGTCGGCGCCGGCCTTCTGCAGGACGGGCACGGCGACGCCCTCCGGCTGCGCGAGCAGCGCGAGGAGCAAGTGCTCCGGGTAGAGCTCCGGGTTGCCGCGCTTGGCGGCCTCTTGCTGCGCGCCCGCGAGCGCGTCGCGCGTCACCGTGGTCAGTCGGTCGAGCCTCATGGCAGCCTCGCTCCTGGTGCGTTGTCTCGTGCTTCGTCTGCCGCGGGGTCGACGGCTTCGCCGACCGCTGTGTGTCCCCAGCCGCGGTCGAACCTAAGCATCCGAGAGGTGGCGTCAACGGCGCCGCGGCCGGGCTTGCTTCGCGCGCGCTCGTCCCGCCATGCTCTCTGCGTGCAGCCCGCGCAGAAGCTCGCCGAGTACGCTGACCTCTTCGCGCTGGGCGAGGACGTGCGCGCCGAGATCGTGCGCGGCGAGCTCCACACGCTGCCATCGCCCCGCGCCGACCACTCGAAGTCGCAACGTTCACTCGGGCGCTTCGTCGGAGGACCGTACGACGACGACGACGGCTTCGGCGGCCCCGGCGGCTGGTGGATCCTCGTCGAGATGGACGTGCGCCTCTCGCGGCACAACGTGGTGCGCCCCGATCTCGTGGGCTGGCGGCGCGCGCGTCTGCCGCGCCCGAGCGGTCGGCCGATCGACGTCGTGCCCGACTGGATCTGCGAGGTGCTCTCGCCGTCCACCGCGGCGTACGATCGCGTCACCAAGCGCACGCTCTACGCCGAGGCGGGCGTCGCGCACTACTGGCTCGTCGACCCCGAGGCCCGCACGCTCGAGGCGCTCACGCTGGACGCGGGTCGCTGGCGCGACGCGGGCGCGTGGACGGACGGCGACGTCGCGCACGCCGCGCCGTTCGACGAGCTCGCGCTCGACGTCTCGCGGCTGTTCTTCCCGAAGCTCGAGCGCGCGGCGGGCGACGAGCGCTGAGCGAAGCGAGTACCCTCCGCCCCGTGCGCCTCTCCGCCTTCGCTCTCTCGCTCTCGCTGCTCGTCCTCGCCGCCTGCGGTGACACGACGACGGCGGACATTCGCTACTCGACGCCGGAGCACACGGTCGCGACGCTGCTCGACGCGTACGGGCTGCATGGGCTCTCGGCGGACGAGATCCGCACGCGGCGCCGCGAGCACCGGCTGCGGCTGACGGACGGCCCGGCGTACCGCGGCTGCTTCGAGCGGCTCGAGGGGCTCAGCGACGAGGCGCTCGCGGGCTTCGTCGTCGGCGCGCTCGCAGAGAATCACGACGATCTCCGCACGCAGATCGCGCGGGACCTCGCCCGCGTCTCGGCCGGGACGCGCGCGACGATCGTGATGCACCTGCGCGACGGCGCCTGGCGCATCGACCTCGACGCGAGCGTGCCGTCCACGATCCGCGCGCAGCTACGCGACGTCGCCCGCCGCGCCGAAGAGCAGCAGCGGCGGCAGGGCGCGCTGCCGGCGCACTAAAGCTAGTGAGCGCGTCGGCGCACTGACGCTAGTGAGCGCGTCGGCGCACTGACGCTAGTGAGCGCGTCGGCGCACTGACGCTAGTGAGCGCGTCGGCGCACTGACGCT
>CAIUAC010001114.1 GCA_903896985.1 uncultured Sandaracinus sp. | reverse complement strand
TCGAGGCCGGTGACGCAGTCGGTGACCGTCTCCTCGCCCGCCGCGACGGTGTTGACGTGATAGCCGCGCGGGTGACCCGCCGAGCCGGGCATCGGGTACTGCGGCCAGCGCACATCGCCGCTCGGGCGCACGAGCGTCGGCGAGCAGAAGCCGCCCATATCCGGCCCGCCGAGGTCAGGCGCGCCGAGGTCCGCGGGGCCGAGATCGTCGGCGCCGAGGTCGGCGGGCCCAGCGTCGTCGGGGGCGCCGAGGTCGTCGGTGCCCGCGTCGGCGGGGCCGAGGTCGATGGCGGGGCCGAGGTCGACGCGCGGTCCCGCGTCGACGGCAGGCGTCGCGTCATCATCGCCACAGCCGACTGTGGCCATCCCGACGAGCGCCGCAGCGACCGACCAGCCCACCAGCGTCGCCGCCATCCCGCGCTTCGTCATGCTCGACTCCCTCAGACCGTCGGCGGGAGCGCCAGACGTAGCGCCCACGGTTGGGGACCGACGCGCGAGTGTCAAGCAACAGAGAGGTGGACCGCGCGGCGGTCGGCCAGCGCGGCGTCAGGGGACGACTAGGGAGCGGTCAGCGGACGCAGCGCACCCGGCAGGGATTCGCGGCGACGGCGCGGCGTCGTTGTACGCGGTGCCGTAGTCGAAGTGGAGGAACCACCCGCTGGGCGGCGAACCGGCAACAGTGGACGACGACCAGAACGCCTCCGCCGGTGTACTCGGGAAGTACGCGGCGTCGGTCGACGGATATGAGACCGCCCAACCCGCCATCCCGCGCTTCGTCATCTTGGGCTTTCTCGTCGGTCGCCCCGACACGCACCGCGATGACGGGACCGTCGATGAGCGGCGCGGAAAAGGCCACGTATCACGGGACTCGCGAGCGGGAGACTGCGCGCTCCACCGTGCGGTCCTCGCCTAGTCCCAGATCGTCCGCACGAGCGCGCTCGATTGGATGACTGCGTCTGCCGTGAGGAGAGGAGCGCCGGCGATGCGGGCGGCGGCGACGACCATCCGGTCGAACGGGTCACGGAGCGTGCGCAGCAGCGCGAACTCGAGGGCCCGGGGCAGGTCGAGCGGGAGCAACCTGAACGCGGGCCGCGCTCGCGCCGAGGCGCTTCGGCTTCGACAGATGCCAGATCAGCGCGTGCGTATCGATGCAGACCTGAGTCAACGCGCGCTCGAGCGCCTGGGCGCGGCCTTGGGGCGCAGCAGCCGCGAGAAGCGCCGCCGCAGCCGCAGCAGCGCGTCGAGCTCCGGCGCCTCGAAGTCGGCGAACAGAGCCATGGAGCGGGCGGGCTTGCTGCTCGTCTGCGCGTGCGGGAGCACGCCCTCGCGCACGAGGCGCACCACCTCCGCCGCCACGCTGCGACCATCACGGAGCGCCTTGCGCTTGAGCGCGGCGAGTAGCGCGGGCTCGAGCCGAACGGTGACGACGGCGCTGGCTGCCATGTCTTCGCTAGTAATACGCAGGCCACGCGCGGGCAACGGCGCCCGCCCGATTGACGCCCCGCGTTGACGGCAGAAACCCTGCGTGATAGTCCCGCCGCGTGTCGAGCGGTGAATCGCCATTCAGCGCGCCGAAGAAGCCGCGCAAGCCCAAGGCTGCGAAGGCGTCCGTCGCGCTCGCGGCGACCAAGCCCGCGAAGGCAAGCAAGCCCAGCGCGCGCGCCCGCAAGCTCGCGGCGAGGGTCGCCAACGAGGGCGCGGAGAAGGCCGCCGACAGGGCCGCCGACAAGAGCCGCGTGCCCGGCGGACCCGACAAGCGCGAGCGCATCCTGCGCGGCGCCATCAAGGTCTTCGCGCGCAAGGGCTTCTACGCGACGCGCGTCAGCGAGATCGCGCAGGCGGCGGGCGTCGCCGACGGGACCATCTACCTCTACTTCAAGAACAAGGACGACGTCCTCGTCTGCATCTTCGAGGACCGCATCACGAAGCTGCTCGAGGTGCTGCGCCGCGAGATCGCGGAGTCGACCTCCTTCGAGGAGCGCATGCGCCGCATCGTCGGCCTGCAGCTTGGGCTGCTCGAGGGGCAGCGCGACCTCGCCGAGGTCATCACCGTCAACCTGCGGCAGTCGTCGCGGCTGCTGAAGCAGTACGCGACGCCGCTCTTCGTCGAGTACCTCGAGGTGCTCGGCAGCGTCATCGCCGACGGGCAGCGTGAGGGCGTCGTGCGCGCAGACGCACACCCGCGTATCCTCGCGCGCGCTCTCTTTGGTGCGCTCGACGGAGTCGCGCTTACTTGGGCGCTCGGCGGCGCCGAGCCCGGCACCCTCAGCAAGGCCGCGCTCCAAATTACGTCCGTGTTTCTCGATGGCATTCGAGTCCATCCCGTCCCCAGCTCAGTCGTACCTCGCTCCCCAACCTCCCTGGAGGAACCGTGAAGATCCTCGTTCCAGTCAAGCGGGTCGCAGACCCCGAGAACGCCAACAAGGTCAAGGTCGCCCCCGACGGCTCGCGCGTCACCACCGATGGCCTCGAGTGGAAGATCAACCCCTTCGACGAGTACGCCGTCGAGGCCGCCCTGCGCCTCAACGAGAACGCCAAGTCCGCGGAGAGGCTCGGCGAGACCATCGTCGCGTCCATCGGCGGTAAGGACGCCGCGCAGACGCTCCGGCAGACGCTGGCGATGGGCGCGGACCGCGCGGTGCACATCCTCGCGGAGGACGACGCGCTCGACTCGTTCGTCGTCGCACGCGCGCTCAAGGCCATCGTCGACAAGGAGCAGCCCGACGTCGTCGTCATGGGCAAGCAGGCGGTCGACGGCGACTCGAACACCGCCGGGCAGATCCTCGGCGAGCTGCTCGGCTGGCCGGTCGCGTCCTTCGCGGCGTCGATCGAGACGAGCGACGGCGGCAAGTCGTTCATCGTCGGCCGCGAGGTCGATACGGGCGTGCTCAAGGTGAAGATCACCGCGCCCTGCGTCATCACCGTCGACCTGCGCATCGTAGCGCCCGGCTCCGTGAAGAACGGCGCGACGCCGGCTGAGCACGCCTACGGCGAGGGCGCGCGCTACGCCTCGCTCAAGGGGATCATGGCCGCCAAGAAGAAGCCCATCGACGAGCAGCCGCTCGCGGGGCTCGGCGTCGACGTGACGACGACCACCAAGTACACGAAGTTCGAGCTGCCGCCCGCCCGCAAGGGTGGCGCGAAGTTCGTCGCCGACGTCAACGAGCTCGTCGCGCTCCTCAAGAGCGAGGCGAAGGTCCTCTGAAGGTTCTTTCCCCCCACACGCACTCAGGAGAACGAACCATGACGGACATTCTGGTCATCGCAGAGCTGCTCGACGGCAAGGCGCGCAAGACGACGCACAGCGCCATCAACCTCGCCAAGCAGATCGCGGCGGGAACGGGCGGCGCGTTCGACGTGCTCGCCATCGGCGACGGCGCGAAGGCTGCGGCGGCGGACCTCGCGGGCTTCGGCGCGCGCAAGGTCTTCGCGACGCAGATCGACGGCGGCTACGTCGCGGAGAAGTACGCCTCGACGATCGCGGCGCTCGGCAAGGGCTACGGCGTCGTCACCGTGACGGCGAGCACCTACGGCAAGGACCTCGCGCCGCACGTCGCGGCGAAGCTCGGCGCGGGCGTCGCGAGCGACATCAGCGGCGTCTCGGTCGAGGGCGGCACGCTGACGTACAAGCGGCAGATGTACGCGGGCAACGTCTTCGGCTTCGTGCAGCTGACGACGGCGATCGCGGTCGTCTCGCCGCGGCAGGCGGAGTTCGAGCCCGCGCAGCCCTCGGGCGGCGCGAGCCCGGTCGAGGACTACGCGGCGGCTGCGGCGGACGCGGCAGCGGCGCGCATCGAGTTCATCTCGCTCGAGCAGACCGCGAAGTCGGCGCGGCCTGAGCTGAGCGAGGCGGCGGTCGTCGTCGCGGGCGGGCGCGGGCTCAAGAGCGCGGACGGCTTCACGAACGTGCTCGGGCCGCTCGTCGACTCGCTCGGCGGCGCGATGGGCGCGAGCCGCGCGGCGTGCGACGCGGGCTACATCGCGAACGACCTGCAGATCGGGCAGACGGGCAAGGTCGTCGCCCCGAAGCTCTACATCGCGGTCGGCATCTCGGGCGCGATTCAGCACCTCGCGGGCATGAAGGGCTCGAAGGTCATCGTCGCCATCAACAAGGACAAGGAAGCGCCCGTCGCGCAGGTCGCGGACTACTTCCTCGTCGCGGATCTCTTCAAGGCCGTCCCGGAGCTGACCGAGGCGATCAAGAAGGCGCGCGCCTGAGCGGGCACACGGCGAGAGCCTGAGTTCGTGCTGCGGGCCCGGCGATGACCTCGTCGGGCCCGTCGTTTTCCGTCACGTTCGTCGTCTTCCTGCGCGCTCCTGATAAGCTGCGGCCCGAATGCGCCCCTCCGCGCCGGCACTCCTCACCTTCGCCTGCGCGGCTCCCGCGCTCCTCGTGCTCGCGCTCGCGTGGCCCGCGCGCGCCGACGGCCCTTACGAGGGCGCGTGGCGTGCGAGCGCGTCGCGCATGGACGTCGCGATCCGAAGCTGGGGCGCGGACTGCGGGCCGCGACCACAGTCGGTCTCGTCGGGAGGCGGCGGCTCGGTGCAGGTGACGCAGGACGGCGATCACCTGATCTTCCGCGGGCAGCGCGTGACCCGCACGGACGGCTGCTGGAGCGAGAACCGCGCGGTGCGCAAGGTCTCGACGTCGGTGCAGGGCGGGACGTGGCGCACGGTCTGCCGCACGCCGCCCGGGGACTCACGCGGCGAGACGGGGACGTACACCGTGCGGGCGAACGGCGGCGACTCGCTCTCGTTCACAGACGTCAGCGAATACGACTGGGCGCTCAACGCCTCGCGCTGCACGGCGACGATCACGACGACGCAGTCTTTCTCGCGGATGCGCGCGGTGGTCGCAGAGCCGACGCCCACGCCGACGC
>CAIUAC010001113.1 GCA_903896985.1 uncultured Sandaracinus sp. | reverse complement strand
GAACCCGGCGAAGAGGCGCGCGCGCGCGACGCTTGGGTCTCGTTCGGCCTCGGCTCGGTCGCGCTCGGGGGGCGGTTCTGATGCGCCACCTCGTCGCGGTCCTCGTCGTGCTCGTCGTCGTGGCGCTCTCCGCTTGCGCACCGACGCTCGGAGGCGACGGATTCTACCGTTGCTCGCGCGAGGGGCGCTGCCCGTCGAGCGCGCCGTACTGCCATCCTGATGGCTTCTGTCGCGTCGGGCCCGCGGCGCTCGGCGACGCCGGAGCGGACGCGGAGGTCGACGCCGGCGCGCCGGACCTGGGCTGGGCGGACCCGTACGCCGACTGCATCGACTCCTGCACCGCGGCGGACGAGGTCTGCTATTCGCTGAGCATCCCGACCATCGGCACCGCGGGCTACTGCACGCGCGCGTGCACGACGGACGCTGAGTGCCCCGCGTACCGCGGCGCGCCGTCGGCGTGTGGTCCCGCGGGCAAGTGCGTCCGCGGCTGCGCTGGTCCGAGCGATTGTCCCGATCCGTTCGAGTGCATCTCGGGTCGTTGGGCTGCCGACGGAAGCCTCTCGAGGGCCTGCGGGGGCCAGGAGCTTTACGCGCCCTTCAGCGAATACGACGCGTGCGCCACGACGGATAGCTGCGAGCGCCCGCTCGAGTGCGTCGATGGGCGCTGCCTACGCCACTGCGGGGACGCGTCCCCGCGCTGCTCTGAGCTCGAGTTCTGCGGCTCGTCCCCCAGCGCGAGCGCCGTGTGCCTGTTCGCCTGTGACCTCGACGCCACGGCCTGCAACAGCACGTTCCAGACCGCGTGCGATGGGCGTGTGTGCCAGCCGGCGAGCTGGTAGCGCGCGAGGCGTGCGCGCCGGCGTCACGACGCGAGTCGCCCGGCGCCGCCGCGCTCAGCCCGCGAGCTCGAGGCCGCCCGTCAGGTACGTGAAGACGAGCACCATCACCGGGTCGCGTCGGGTCCTGCGCGTGACGGTAGCGAGTCGGACGCGGGGGCCGCAAGCACGCGGTCGAGGAACGCGTAGGTGTCGTTCCAGTGGAGGCGCGCCTGCGGGCGAAAGACGAACGCGTGGAACGCGTGGATCTCGCCCTCGTAGTAGCGCTCGTCGACGTCGACGCCGAGCTTGCGGAGCGCCGCGGCGAGGCGGCGAGTGTCGTCGAGGATCGGGTCGGCGGTGCCGACGGGCAGGAAGAACGGCGGCAGCGGGCGCGCGGGTGGCGAGCCGCGCTCGAAGAAGACGAGCGGGTCCGCGAGGTCGTGCGTCCCTTCGACGTGCGCGTGGTGCCGCCCCGCGCCGAGGTACGCCTCCGCGACCTCCTCGAGGCGGTCCGCGATCACGCGCGGCAGGCGGCGCTTTCGGCGCGTGAAGCGCTGCGCGTCGGTGACCTGGAAGATGCCGCACGCGGGGAGCACCGCGCGGGGCACGACGCCGGTGTCGAAGACGACGCGCGCGTGCGGCTCGGGGCGCTCGTAGCAGGCGGCGACGGTGAGCGAGGCGACGAGGTTGGCGCCCGCGGACTCGCCCGCGAGCACGAGCTGCGAGGGGTCAGCGCCGTACGTCGCGGCGTTGGCGACGACCCAGGCGTAGGCGGCGCAGACGTCCTCGACGGCGGCGGGGAAGCGGTGCGTCGGGGCGAGGCGATAGTCGACGTTGAACACGACGTAGCCGCGGCGCGCGTAGGCGAGCGCCATCACCCAGTGAGTGTCCTTCGACAGGATGCGGAAGCCGCCGCCGTGCACGTACAGCAGCGCGGGTCGGAGCCCGGTGCGCGGGTTGGCGCCGCCGCGCGGGCGATAGACGTCGAGCACGCGCGCGGGGTGCGAGGCGTCGCCGTAGGGGAGGTCATGGAGCACGTCGACGTCGTGCCGCTCAGGCGACGCCCGCGGGTGCAGGCTGCCGAGGTACGAGGTGCCGCGGAAGAAGCCATCGACGACGACCGCGCCTGCGCGGCGTCGAAGCTGCTGGAGGCGCGTCTGCGGGGCGGCGTGGGGCATGGCGCCAGTATGCACGGCGCAGGCGCGGGTCGCCGGGCGTCGCGCCGCGGGGCGCCCCTCGCGGGCCAGCGAGTGCGGCGACCTCCGCAGAGGGGCGCATCACCCGCTGGTTCAACGACAAGCCACGGGTACGGACCTGCTCGAGGGGCTGACCGCGCTGTGGAACCTGCACTTGCGCGAGGGCTTGCAGGACGACGGGCAGCGCACATTCTGTCGCTTCGACCTGCGCTGGGGCGCTCCCAGTGCGTCGACCGACATCGACTACTGCCTGCCGCACCACGCAGCCGGCGCGCCGAAATTGCGGCGTTGGCTGCTGGCGGGCGAGGCGCAGTCGCTGCTCACCAGCCTCGCGCGGGCGCACCTGCGACTGCTTGAGCGCGGCGGCGGCCAGGTGGCCAATCGCATCTTGGAAGTGGCCGCCCAAGCCGAGGGGGGCGCGGAGTTGGAGCGCGGGCTTACGCGGCTCACTGGAGGCTGCGTCGGGACGCCGGACGCGCGCTGAGCGCGGGGCGGTCGGAGGCGGGCGCATGGGGAGTGGAGCCGCGCACGGCGATCCCGACTGAGCCACTCGCGCCTGCAGCAGCCGAACTCGGGTGTTGTCGAATGCCCTTCAGAGGTCGGCGCCGACGACGAGGTGGGTCGACCAGAACGCCTTTTCCTGAAAGCCAGGGGGCACGGCGGGTCCCAGGTTGACGAGCAAGTTGGCCTCGACGCGCCAACGGTCAAAGCGCAATCGCGCAAACGGCGCAGCGGAGAACTCCACGCGCGCGAGCGAGGGGAGCGCGTAGCCGAGCAGGTCCGCGCTCAGTCCCAGG
>CAIUAC010001112.1 GCA_903896985.1 uncultured Sandaracinus sp. | reverse complement strand
GTCTGCGCTCCGGGCGCGCTCGCTCTCGGACTATTTTTCTACAGCTCTTGAGCGGCGCGCAGCGTCGCGCGCTGAGCGGCGCGCCGGGCGGACCAAGACGCGATGGCGACGCCGGTGAGGATGACGGCGGAGCCGATGACCGTCAGGCCGCCGATGTGCTCGCCGCCGAACGCCGCGCCGATCAGCAGCGCGACGGCGGGGTTGACGTAGGCGTAGCTCGTCGCGAGGGCAGGGCGCGTCGTGCGGAGCAAGAACGCGTAGGCGCTGAAGCCGATGAGCGAGCCGAGCACGACGAGGTAGGCGATGGCGCCCCAGGCGCGCGGCGTGATGTGCGCCGCGACGTGCTCGCCGCGGAGCAGGGCGATGGCGCCCATGACGAGGCTGCCCGTCAGCATCTGCGTCGCGGAGGTCATCGCGGAGGTCGACGGCAGCGGCAGCCGGCGGCTCCAGACCGAGCCGAGCGCCCACGCCATCGGCGAGAGGATCAGCGCGGCGGCCATCCAGCCGCTCGCGGACAGCTCGCCGTTGCCGTTCAGCAGCGCGACGCCGCCGAAGCCGACGAGGAGCCCCGCCCACTCGCCGAGCGACGGGCGCTCGCGCCAGAGGAGCGCGAAGAGCGCGGCGAAGAGCGGCATCGTCGCGACGACCACCGCGGCGAGCCCGGAGCTGACCGACTGCTCGGCGAGGGAGATGCCGCCGTTGCCGCCCGCGAAGAGGAGCGACCCGACGAGCGCCGCCGCGCCCCACTGCCGCGCGCTCGGCCACGGGGCGCCGCGCAGGCGCGCGAAGACGAAGAGCAGCCCGCCCGACAGCACGAAGCGGAGCGCGCCCATCAGGAACGGCGGGAAGCACTCGAGCGCGACGCGCATCGCGAAGTACGTCGAGCCCCAGATCAGGTAGAGCGAGACGAGCGCGGAGCCGACGGCGAGCGGGCTCGGGAGGGGAGGCGCAGCCGGCGGCTTGGAGGTCACTCGCCGCGCCGCAGTCGCTCGAGCTCGGCGCGCATCGCGGAGAGCTCTGCCGCGAGCCCGTCGGCGCGCGCTGCCTCTGCGTGTGCGCGCGCGGTCTCTGCGCGTGCGCGCTCTGCCTCTGCGCGTGCGCGCTCTGCTTCGGCCTCCACGCGCGCCTCGGCGTGCTGGCGCACCTCCTCGACGAGGAGCTCGAGCTTGGCGGCGAGGTCCCGGGGGGCGAGCAGCTCTGCGCTCGCGTGATAGAAGCGCAGCCGGCCCGCCTCGAGCACGAGATCGAGGCCGAGCGCGGCGCTGGGATAGCGCCCCACCTGCGGCACGATGGGCACGTAGGTGCGCGCGTCGGGGCTCGGCAGGCGGTAGCCGAAGAGGCGCACCTGCGCTCGATCGAAGATGAAGTACTCCGGGATCCCGAGCGCCGCGTAGCGCGCGACGTTGTCGATGGAGTCCTTCTTGCGGTCGCCGCCGACGTGCACCTCCATCACCCAGTCGAGGCCCTTGCCCTCGGCGCTGACGACCCACTTCATGCGGTCGTGCACGGGCACGTCGCGCACGGCGAGCACGTCCGGCGCGAAGCGCGGCTGCCCGGGGTAGTAGACGGTCAGCTCGGCGGCGATGTAGACGCGCTGCCCGAGGCGCGAGAACCACGTGCGCAGCGTCTCGCGCACGTCGTTTTTGCCGTCGTAGTGCAGGTCCCCCTCGGGCGGGGAAGCCTCGGCGTCGGTCATGCTCGCGGGCAGGTCCGCCACTGCGCGTGCGCGCGCCTCGGGCGAGAGCGCGGCCCACTCGGCCTCAGTCGGCGCCATCGGATAGGCGCTCGGCGCGGTGGGCTGCCCGGGCTGCATCGCGGCCAAGTATACACGCGCGGGGGCGGGACTCGCGCTCTCGGCGCTGGGCCGCTGACGCTTGTGCCCCCCGTCCCTCCGTGATACTCGCTTTGTTCATGCTTCGACTTGCCCCTGATTCGTTGGTCGGCTGCCTCGGCTTCGCCGCCGCCTTGAGCGCGTTCACCGCGGCTGGGTGCGGTGGGGGGGCGCCGCCCTTCGAGTGCCCCGCGGGCTCGTGGCGCGTCGGGGGGACGTGCGTCTCGGACGACGCCGGAGCGCCGCGGGACGCCGGGAGCGACGCGCCGATGGTGGACGCGGGCGTCGACGAAGGGGTGGAGCCACCGGACGGGGGCGTGTGCGTCCCGGGGAGCGCCGACCCGCTCGACGCCGAGGGCTTCGACGCGAACTGCGACGGCGTCGACGGCATCCTCGAGGAGCAGGTCTACGTCTCGGTGGACGGCGCCCCTGGCAACTCCGGGCTGACGCCCGACGCGCCTGTACCGTACCTCGGCTCGGCGCTCCTCATCGCGAACTCCGCGCGGAGGTCAGTCATCCTCGTGGGCGCGGGCACGTTCACGGACGGATCGCTCGACTTTCGCGACCTCGCGCACGTGATCGCGGGCGGCTACGGCGCCGGGTTCGTTGGCCCGCGGACGACCTCCACGTTGAACGTGGTGTTCTCGCTGATGGTGGCCCCAGGCTTCCCGCGGACGCTCGAGCGCGTCGAGTTTCACCTGGAAGAATGGCACACGGAGGCGGCCATCGTCGTCGCGCCGAGCGCGCAGCTCCGCGTCGAGGACTGCACGATCACGACGGTCGCTGCGCTCGCGGGAACGGCGGGAGTCGATTCCACGGGTCGCGCCACCACGCCGGGGCAGCCGTCGGGGTCGCGGACGGCGGAGTCACCGACGGGGCTCGTGGTGTCCGGAGCGGCGCCGTCCACGCCGGCGACGGCGAACTACTGTGGCGGGCCGACGCAGGGCGGCGCAGGTGGCGCGTCCGACCTCCCCGGAGGCAACACCATCATGGGCGGCGTGGGTGGGCGGCCTGGCGCGAACGGAACCCCCGGGAGGCCCGGCGTGGACGGGACGCAAGGCGCGCCGGGCGCTCCGCTCGTCAGCATTTCCCTCATGGGGGACCCCTCACATATGACCTTCAGCCCGCTCAACGGCGCCAGTGGTGGCGTGGGCGGTCCAGCGTCGGGCGGCGGCGGAGGCGGGGGCGGGGCGACGACGGGCGGCGCGACGCCGGGCGATTGCACCGGTTACCTCCGCGTCACGTTCTTCCCGCCGGG
>CAIUAC010001111.1 GCA_903896985.1 uncultured Sandaracinus sp. | reverse complement strand
CGGAGCGCCGTCACAACATCCGCGCGGAGCGCCGTCACTACATCGGCGCGCAGAGCCGGCCGACGCCCTCGATCACGCGCAGGCGCAGCCCGCGCTCGTGCCAGCGCTCGAGCTCGACCTCCTCCGTCGCGGCGAGCTCGTCCTGGAAGATCGCCTCGAGGCGCGCGACGCTCGTGGCGTCGTAGAGCACCGCGACGAGCTCGAAATTGAGCCGAAAGCTGCGCACGTCGAAGTTCGCGCTGCCCACGGTCGCGAAGCGTCCGTCCACGACCATCGCCTTCGCGTGCAGCATCCCGGGCAGGTACTCGTGGATGTGCACGCCCGCCTCGAGCAGCTCCTCGTAGAAGCTACGCCCCGCGTGGAACGTCACGCGATGGTTCGACTCGCGCGGCAGCACGATCCGGACGTCGACTCCGCGCTGCGCTGCGGTCTGCAGCGCGACGAGGATGGCGCGGTCGGGCACGAAGTACGGCGTCGTGATCCAGACGCGCTCGCGCGCTGACGCGATGGCCGCGAAGTAGAGCCGATGGATCGCCTCGATGGACGCGTCCGGCCCCGAGCCCACGACCTGCACGACCGCGCGGCCGCGCTCCGGGATCTGGGGAAAAAATGCCGGATTGACCGGGTCGTAGCGCGTGGCGAAGTACCAGTCCTCGCAGAAGAGCCGCTGCATGTGCGCGACCGCGGGGCCGTCGATGCGCAGGTGCACGTCGCTCCACGGCAGGAACATCTCCCCGATGTTGATGCCACCGACGAAGCCGGTCTCACCGTCGACGATCAGGAGCTTGCGATGGTTGCGCAGGTTCGCCGACCAAGCGCGGCGGATCGGATCGAGCGGGAAGAACTTCGCGACGCGCCCGCCGGCGACGATGATCGGCCGGAAGAAGCCGCGCACGTTGGCCGTGCGCGAGCCGAAGCCGTCGAGCAGGACGCGCACTCGCACGCCCCGCGCGCGCGCTCGGAGCAGCGCCTCGCGGAAGCTCAGGCCCACGGCGTCGGGCTGAAAGATGTAGCTCTCGAGGTGAACGTGATCCCGCGCTGCGTCGATGGCGGCGAGCTCCGCGGCGTACGTCTCCTCGGCACCGAGGAGCACGCGCACGACGTTGCCCGCGGCGATCGATGGACAGCCCACCCGACACGCGAGGCGCATCACGTCGCGCTGCTCCGCCGGCTGGTCGGCCAGCAGCGTCTCGAGCGAATCGTCGCTTGGCGGGCGCGGCAGGGCGCTGACGCGCTGTCGAAGCTCCCAGTTGAGGGCGCGCTTGCCACGGATGGGGCGGCGCACGCGGTCCCGACCGAAGAACCAGAACAACAGCACGCCGACCGCCGGGAGGAACAGCAGCGTCATGATCCACGCGACCGTGCTCGCCGCCTCTTTGCGGCGGATCAGCACGAGCGGGATGAACGCGAACGACGTGAGGCTGACGAGCGTCGCGGTGATCTGAAGGGCAGTCGTCAGCTCGAGCTCGAACATCGTCGTGCGGTCCCCGCCGCAGGGTCGCGGAGTCGAGCCCCCCGCGCAAGGCAGCGCGTGCCGCGTCCTGCACGCAGTGATAGAAAGGACGCCGAATGAGCGACTTCAAGCGGTTTCACGGCACGGACAGCTACCTGACCAGCGAGGCGCTCGAGTCCGCCGTCAACTGCGCGCTCGTCCTCGAGCGACCGCTGCTCGTCAAAGGCGAGCCCGGCACGGGCAAGACGCTGCTCGCAGAGGCCATCGCCAAGGCGCTCGGCGCGCCATTGCTGCGCTGGCACGTGAAGTCGACGACGCGCGCGCAGGACGGACTCTACGTCTACGACACCGTGCAGCGCCTCTACGACTCGCGCTTCAACGACGGCGACGTGAAGGATATCCGCCGCTACATCAAGCTCGGACCGCTCGGCGAGGCCATGGCCAGCCCGGAGCGCGTCGTGCTCTTGATCGACGAGGTCGACAAGGCCGACATCGAATTCCCGAACGATCTGCTGCACGAGCTGGATCGGATGCGCTTCATCATCGGCGAGACGGGCGACGAGATCGTCGCCAAGCAGCGCCCCGTCGTCATCATCACCAGCAACAACGAGAAGGAACTCCCCGACGCCTTCCTGCGGCGCTGCGTGTTTCACTTCATCGACTTCCCCGAGCCGGATCTGATGAAGCGCATCGTCGCGGTGCATCACCCGAAGCTCGACGAGGAGCTCGTTGATCAGTCCCTGACCGCGTTCTACGAGCTTCGCGAGATGAAGCGCCTTCGCAAGCGCCCGAGCACGAGCGAGCTGATCGACTGGATCGCGGTGCTGAAGGCGGCCGGCCTCAAGACCGTGAAGCTCGACAGCAATGTGCCGTTCCTCGGCGCCCTGCTGAAGAAGGAGCAGGACCTCGCTTCCCTCGCCGACCAGCTGTCGGGTGGGCGAAAGTACCGGAGCTGACCCCGATGAACCGCACTTCCCTTCGCTCTTCATCGTTCGCGCTCGCTTGTCTCGCGCTCGCCGGGCTCTCGCAGGCCTGCGCCGCGGGCGAACCGTCGGTCCCGATGCGCTACGACGCGCACGTGCCGCCCTCGCCGGACGGCGGCTCGCGCGACCTCGGCGGCTCGGACCTCGGCGCGACCGATCTCGGCAGCGCAGACCTCGGCAGCGCAGACCTCGGCCCGACGAGCGATGCGGGCCCGCTCGCCGGCTATCGGCACACGATCACCATCGACGGCGTCAACGACTTCGACGCGGCGCCCGAGCGCTTCGACACGACGACCGCAGGATATTCGCTCTACGTCAGCTGGGACGCGGACGCGCTCTACCTCGGCGCGAACGGTCCGGACATCGCGTCGGGCGGCGCGACGAAGTGGCTGCTCTTCTACCTCGACACCAACGGTGCGGGCGCCGGGTCGAGCGTCGGCGTGACGTACAACACGCAGACTCCGGCGCTCCCGGCGGGCTTTTCGGCCGACTTCGTGTTCCGCTGGCGGGCGGACAACACCTTCCAGAGCCTGCAGCGCTGGGACGTCACGACGTCGACGTGGGTCGAGACGACCGTCGCGCCGACGACGTTCCAAGCGGGCACGTTCGTCGAGACGCGCCTCCCGCTGATCGAGCTCGGCGCACCGACGACCATCGGCATCGCCGCGCTCATGCTCAACGAAGCCGCGGGCGTCGAGTTCTCCTACTCGGGAATGCCGAGCGGGACGTTCGCGGACGGCTACCACGCGACCATTCCGATGACGCGCTGGCTGTCGGCGAACCGAAGCCTCACCGCCAATCCGAACGACGCGAGTCGCCTGCGGCCCTGAGGGCGCGCTTGTCCCGCGCGAGCGGCGCGTGGTAGCTTTGCCCTGTTTTTCAAGGCGAACGCTGCCGCGCTGGACGCGGCTCGAGGAGGCCTCGTGGACCGACGCTCGGATTCGCTGCTGCCAGACCTGAGGTCGCGCGTGTTGCGGTTCGGGGTCGAGTGGGGAGAGGCGACGGGAAGGCCGCTCGCGACCGCGCGCGATGGGCTCGACTTCCTGACGGCGATGAAGTCGCGCGACGACTTCTGGGACGCCCTCGCCGCGGACGGTCCGGGCGCCACACCGCTGCTCGACACGGCGGCTTTGCGCGAGGCGCTACCTGCCGACGCGCCTCCGCAGGAGACCGCGTCGGAGGATGTGCTGCGCTCCCTCGGCCTCGCGGAGGGCGAGGTCATCGCCCTGCTGACGGGCCTCGACGAACCACCCGGACTCGATGACGCGATCCGCGCAGCGTTCGCCGAGAGCACCCCGCAGAAGGTCGCGCGCGCCCTCGAGCGCGTCCTCGACACCGACCGGAATGTCCTCGCGACCGAGCAATACGTGCGCCGCCTGCCAGAGTCCGCGGGGGTCGGGCGCTCGCTCGGCGTGCTGATGGGCACCGCCGTCCTGCTCGTCGGCACCACGCTCGGCGCCTGCGTCGCGCGCTGCGGGGCCCCGCAGAGCGCGCCGACGCCGCGCACCTCGCAGCAGACGCCGACGACGCCGGAGACCGCTCCGAACCCGGGAGCAGGAGCACAGTCGACGCCTGAGCCGACGCCCCCCGAGCCGGCTCCTCCAGAGCCCACGCCGCCCCCACGTCCCTATCCGCCGCCGGGCCCCGCGCCCGCCTACAAGGGCGTGAGCCCGCGTCGCCGAGGAGCGCTCCACCCATGAACACGTTCTCCGCTGTTCAGCTCGAACGCCTGAAAGTCCACGTTCTCCCGTTCGGTGCAGAGTGGACGAGCACGACGCGGCGACCGCTCGCCACCGTGCGCGACGGGCTCGACTTCCTCGCGTCGATGAGGGCGCGCGGAGACTTCTGGGCGGGCCTCGCGCCGACGAGCCCGGAGGACACCTATCCGCTCGATCTCGCGGCCCTGCGCGAGCTACTGCCGAGCGCGCCGCTCACCTCGGACGTCGCTGCAGAGGATTTCCTGCGCGCGCTGGGGCTCTCCGACAGCGAACTCAGCGAGCTCGTCACGGGCCTCGACGAGCCCAATTTCTTCGACCTCGCGATCCAGGCGGCCTTCGCGGAGGCGCGCCCGCAGAGCGTCGCGCGGGCGCTCGAGCGCATCCTGCAGACGAACGCGGACGTGCTCGCGACGCAGTGCTACGTCGGCCGCGTCGCGACCTCGCGCGGCCTGGTCCGCACCGTCGGCGCGATGATGGGAGTCGCCCTCTTGCTCGTCGGCACCGCGTGCCCTCCGCAGAGCAGCCAGCCGACGCCGCAGCCCACGCCGGGCCAGGGCTCGGCGACCTCGGGCGCATCCTCGACGCCGACGCCGACCCCACAGCCGCCGCCCGACCCCGCGTCCGGCGCGACGACGCTCACTCCCGTCGCGCCCACGCCGCCGACGCCCGCGCCTGCGAACCCGCCGGCGCAGCGACCGCACCCGCCCCCGAGTCCCGCCCCGCGCTACAAGGGCGTGAGCCCGCGACGGCGGACCGCCGCGACGCCCACCTGAGCGCGTCAGCGATGGAACGACCTCCGCGCATGACGGCGTGCTCTCCAGGCCAGACGTCGTTCACCCGCCCGCTCGCACTGCGACACGTCGACCGCGCGCCGGAGCACTTCGTCTGGGAGCTGACGAACGCCTGCAACTTGAACTGCGTGCATTGCGAGAGCGAGTCTGGGCCTGCGCGCGAGTCGGAACTCTCGACGGAGGAGGCGCTCGCGCTCTGCGATGACCTCCTCGCGCTCGGCTGCAAGGTCGTCAATCTCTCGGGCGGTGAGCCATTCCTGCGCCCGGATTGGCTGCAGATCTGCGAGCGCTTGGTCGCCCTCGGGCTCGAACCGATACTCGTGTCGAACCTCACCATCGCCAACGCGGAGCACTTCGACGCGCTCGCGCGCCTCGGCGTCGAGTGGATCGCGACGTCCGTCGATGGCCCGCCGGAGGTCCACGACCGAATTCGCCGCACCCGAGGTGAGCCGTTTTCGCCCTTCGCCCGCACGCACGCGACGATCCTCGACCTCAAGGCGCGCGCCTTCAGCGTCGCGGTCATCACGCACATCAACCTGTGGAACCTGCCGCACCTCGACGAACTCGCGGATATCCTCGAGCGTCTCGGCGTCGATCTCTGGCAGTTGCAGATCGGGCAACCTTCGGGGCGACTCCGCGAGATCGCCGAGAGCTACCTCATCTATCCCGGGCAAATGGAGGACATCTACGCCTTCATCCGGCGCACCCAGCAGACTCGCAAGCTGACACTCGACGTCTCGGACGATATCGGCTTCTTCGGCCCGGACGAGCTCGCCATACGCACTTTGCACGGTGAGGCGCGGTTCTTCGCCGGATGTCAGGCGGGCTTCCGCGCGCTCGCGATCACGAGCGACGGAATGGTTCGCGGCTGCCCTTCCCTCGAGATCGACGTGGGCAGTGTGCGCGAGACCCCGATCGCCGAGATCTGGGCCGACGAGAAGCGCTTCTGGTTCAACCACTGGGACCCCACCAAGGTCGAGGGGAACTGCCGTCGCTGCTCGTTTCAGCGCCTCTGCCGGTGCGGCTGCAAGAGCCTCGCGCTGTCCACCACGGGCTCCCTTCACCGCAACATCTACTGTATCAATCAGCTCCAGAACCTCGACGGCGACCCAGACACGCGTGAGGTCGAGGGCGTGCCACTCTCCGCGCGAAAGCGCTCTTTGCCCCAAGTGACGGAGTAGCGACACCCATGCATCCGCCCCCAACTCCCGAGTTCGGCCCAGAGTTCTGCGTGTGGGAGACGACCCTCGCCTGCAATCTATCCTGCCGACACTGCGGCTCCTCCGCCGGCAAGGCCCGCGCGAACGAGCTCGACACGGAGGAGGCGCTCGCGCTGATCGACGCGCTCGCGAACCTCGGGACGCGCGAGATCACGTTCAGCGGAGGCGAATTCATCGTGCGCCCAGACTGGCGGCTCTTGCTCGCGCGGGCAAAGTCGCGCGGCGTCGCGAGCCTCCTCGTCTCGAACGGGCTCGCGCTCACGCGCGAGGTCGCCGACGAGCTCGCGCGACAGGATGTCGGCAGCGTCTCGCTGAGCGTCGACGGGAGTCCCCCCGCACATGACCGGCTACGCCCCCTCAACAAGCTGCACGCGCTCGAGTTCTCCGGCCCGTGTGGCGCCGAAGGGCCTTCGAGCCACGAGCAGTTGAGGCACGCGGTCGAGAACTTGCGCGCTGCGGGCGTGACGGTCTCCGCGATCACGCAGGTATCGAAGAACAACCTCGCCGAGCTCCCCGCGATCGAAGAGTTCCTCGTCGCCTCCGGCATCGACGGTTGGCAGATCCAGATGACGAACGCGATGGGGCGCGGCGCCCGCAGCGCCGGCGAACACGCCATTCAGATCCTCGAGCCAGCGGATCTGCCGACGCTCTACGCCCATGTGCGAAGGGTGCAGCGCGAGGGTCGAGTCCGCTGCCTCGCCGCGGATTGTCTGGGCTATTTTGCGCCCGACGAGCCTCTCCTGCGCAGCGTCGAGCGGCCGGGCGACAACTTCTGGCAGGGCTGCCAAGCGGGGATGCGCGTACTCGGCATCACGAGCGATGGTGGCATCAAGGGCTGTCTCTCGATGACGGACACCTTCCTCGAGGGCAACCTCCGCGAGCGCCCGCTCCACGAGGTCTGGAATGACCGGAGCGCGTTCGCCTACAACCGTCGCTTCGACGAGGCGACCCTGACGGGCGGGTGCAGCGGTTGCGCGTTCGGCAAGCTCTGCCGCGCGGGCTGCCGCAGCTTCGCGGCGACGGCGCAAGACGGCGACATCTCGCGCTACGACCACTGCATTCGCCTGCAGGACGCGGCGACGACGTCCTCGCCGCAGTGAGGGTCCTCTTCCTCGTCGCCGACTCGCTCCGCGCGGACGCGCTCGGCTGCTACGGCTCCGACCTCCGCACGCCGACGGTCGATCAACTCGCCTCGGGCGGCGCGCGCTTCGAGACGGTCATCTCCTCGGCGCCGTGGACGCTGCCGTCCCTCGGCGCGATGCTGACGGGAGTCTGGTCCCATCGACTCGGGCTGATGAAGTGGGAGCAGCCCTGGCCGCGCGGAGTCCCGACGCTCTTCGACGCGTTTCGGCGCAAGGGAATCGAGACGGCGTCCTTCGTCTTCGAGCCAGACCATCTCTTCAGTGCGTGTCCGGAGGCCAGCGTCGCGGGCTCTTCGCAGGACACCGACGCGATGTTGGCGTGGTTTCGCGCGCGCCGACACGGCGACTACTTCGCCTTCGTCCACTACTGGTGGACTCATGTGCCTTATGTCCGGCGGAGGCTCGCGCTCGCGACCTGGAACCAGGTGTGCCGGCAGCTTCTCGCGCTTCTGTCGGCCCCCGATCCAGCGACGCGCCTCGCCAATCGCCTGCAAATTCAGGGGCTCTACGCGGTCGCCGTGCAGGAGTTCAGCGAGGTCTGGCTGCCTCCGCTCCTCGAAGCTGCGCGCGCCGACACCGTCGTGCTCGTCTCGGATCATGGGGAGTCTTGGGGAGAGCGCCTGTCGGCGACTGACACTCTCGACGATGTGTTCGACTTGCACGGCAATCACCTCCACGAGGAGGTGCTCCGAGTCCCGTGGATCCTGCATTCGCCGGGGCTCGTGCCCGCCGTGACCGTCAGCGGCTTGGCCCGGTCCGTCGACGTGCTGCCGACGCTGCTCGAGGTGCTCGCCCTCGACCATCCCTCGCTGCGCGCGCCCTCAGGGGCGTCTCACGCGCGCTCCGGACGCTCGCTCGCCGCCGCGCTCGGCACGGGGCAACTCGCTGGCGAACACGTCGCGTTCTCGTCGCGCAACCACGACTTCCTCGACGCGCCGGCGTTGCCGAGCGAACCCAGCAGCGTGTACGCCGAGTTCGCGTGTCGGAGCCTCTACCGCAAGGTCCTCATGGACGTGCGCGGCGCGCACGCGCGAGAGTACGATCTGCGCGCAGATCCTGCCGAAACGAGCTCCATCCGGCTGCCGGATGACAGCCCCTCGGCGCTCGCTGCGGCGCTACGCAGCGAGCTTCCCCACGCGGTCGTCTCCCCGCACCACGCCGAGGACTCTGCCCGGATGGGACAGCGCCTGAAGGACCTCGGCTACCTCTGACGCGGCGCAGAGACACGCGCGTTCAACGGTGATGTCGGCGCGCTCGTTGACTTCAATTCAGCCCTCCGGCAGCCTCGCCAACGGTTTCGGAAGTTCTCGCGTCCCGCGCCCATCACGAGCCACTCCATGCCCGCCTCCGTCGACCTGCCGTCCCGCACCACGGTCATCGAACGCTTCAAAGGCCAGGGCGGACGCATCGCCGCGGTCCTGCCGATTCACTATCCGCGTGCGCTCTTTCGCGCGTTCGGGATGCTGCCGATCGAGGTCTGGGGCCCGCCCGGCGTCGACAAATCCACGGGCGACGCGCACCTGCAGGCGTACGCGTGCAGCACGGTGCGCGCGGGGCTCTCGTTCATCTTGAGCGGCGCTGGCGAGGTCGCTGACGCGATCCTCGTGCCGCACACCTGCGACTCACTGCAGGCGCTCGCGAGCGTGCTGCTCGACTTCACGAAGCCGCACCAGATGGTCCTCACGCTCTATGTTCCGAAGGCCGAGCGCGCGTCGGACCTCGAGTTTCTCGGCAAGGAGCTGCGGCGCGTGTTCGGACGGCTCGTCGAGCTGACGGGCCAGCGGCCGACCGACGCGGAGCTGCACGCCGCGATGGACCGCGAGCAGCAGGCCGACGAGGTGCTCGCGCGACTCCTGAGCGAGCGCGGCAAGCTCGGCGTCGGCAACCGCGAGTTCTACGGGGTCGTGCGCAGTCGGGAGTACTTGCCGGCCGAGGAGTTCGCCTCGCTCGCGCGCGCCGCCCTCGACAAGTGGGCGGGAGCGCCGTTGCCGAAGCGCACGCCGATCCTCGCGACGGGAATCATGCCTGAGCCGATGGACGTGCTCGACGCCCTCGACGAGGCGGGCTTGTCCATCGTCGCGGACGACTTCGCGGGGAGCGGGCGGCGCCTCTACAAGGCGTCGACGGCGCACGACCCGTTCGACCGAATGGCCAAGACGCTGCTCTCAGGCTCCCCCGATCCGACCCGCGGCTGCGGCATACAGCCGCGCATCGATCACCTCGTCGACCTCGCGAAGCGCACGGGGGCGAGGGGGGCGCTCTTCTACGAGATCAAGTTCTGCGAGCCAGAGGCGTTCTACGTGCCGCTCGTCACGCGCGGGCTCCAAGCCGCGGGCGTTCCCTGCCTCGCGGTCGAGGTGGACATCACGGACCCGATGCCGGATCAGCTCGTCACCCGGATCGAAGCCTTCGCAGAGAGCCTCTCATGAGCATCCCCGGTCAGCTCGCCTATCAGCTCAACGTCAACGTCCTCGGCAAAGCCGCGCTCCGCGTTCAGCGCTGGCAGCTCGAGCGCAAGCTCTCGAAGCCCGGCACCTGGAAGCACGAGACGCTCAACGCGCCCATCGACACCGCCCCTTGGCTCAAGGAGCTGATCACCAAGCATTACCTGACTGGGCGCTACGCCAACGGCGCGCGCAAGGTCGCGTGGGTCACCTCGGGCGCGCCCGTCGAGTTCCTCAAGGCGCTCGACTACTTCCTCATCTATCCCGAGAACCACGGGGCGGTGTGTGGGATTCGCAAGGTCGGCGAGGAGATGTGCACGCACGCCGAGGACTTCGGCTATTCGCGGGATATCTGCTCGTACGCGCGGTGCGATATCGGCTCGGTGTTGTCGGGCAAGACGCCTGTCGGGCGCCTCCCGAAGCCGGACCTACTCCTCTGCTGCAACAACATCTGTCAGACGGTCCTCTACTGGTATCAGGTGCTCGCGCATCACTTCGGCTGTCCGCTGATCGTCATCGACACTCCGTTCATCTACGACGAGGCGCGCGAGCACGACATCGCGTCGGTGAAGCGCCAGATCGAGGACGCGTTCCCCATCGCCGAGCGCGTCGCGGAGAGGACGATCGAGCCGAAGCGCCTCGAGGACGTGATGCTGCGCAGCCGCGACGCGGTGGACCTCTGGCTCAAGGTGCTGCAGACGGGGCGCAATCATCCCTCCCCGATCACCGCGTTCGACGAATTCATCCACATGGCGCCCATCGTCGAGATGCGCGGAGAGTCCGCGACGGTCGACTACTACAGCGCGATGCTGAGCGCGCTCGAGCAGCGGGCGAAGGACGGCGTCGGCGCGCTCAAGCACGAGAAGAAGCGCATTCTCTGGGACAATTTGCCGATCTGGTACCGCATCCGGCCGCTCGGCGAGAAGCTCGCGGAGCATGGCGTCGCGATGGTCGCGTCCACGTACACCAACGCTTGGGGCGAGCTCGCCGAGCTGATCAACGCGGACCATCCGATGGACTCGATGGCCAAGTGCTACCTCCATCCGATCCTCAATCGGGGCACCGGGCACAAGCTCCAGACGATGCAGAAGATGCTCACCGAGTACGAGGCCGACGGGGTCATCTTGCACTCGGATCGCTCGTGCAAGCCGTACTCGATTGGGCAGATCGACCAGCGCAACGCGGTGTCGGACAAGCTCGGCAAACCCGCGCTGCTGCTCGAGGCCGATCACACCGACGGGCGCGCGTATTCGGTCGAGCAGGCGGACACGCGCATCTCGGCGTTCCTCGAATTGCTCGGAGTCTGATGATGGCGAACGTCGTCGCGCTGGGCTTCGACATCGGCTCTTCGACGGCCAAGCTCGTCGGCGTCACCGCGGACGGCAAGCTCGCGTTTCACCGCATCGAGCCGACGGAGCCGCGGATCGAGGATCAGGCGACGCGTATGCTCGCAGAGGCGCGGGCGGCGCTCGGCGGCGGCGCGCTCCCCGTCGTCGCGACAGGCTACGGGCGCAAGCTGATCCCAGGCGCCGACCGCGCGGTCACGGAGATCACCTGCCACGCGCGCGGCGTGTGGGAGGCGATGGGCACGCCGGGCACGCTCGTCGACGTCGGCGGGCAGGACAGCAAGGTCATCGTGGTCGGCGCCGAGGGTCGCGTCGCGAACTTCGCGATGAACGACAAGTGCGCCGCGGGCACCGGGCGCTTCCTCGAGGTGACGGCGGCGCGCCTGCGCATCCCGATCGACGAGATCGGCGCGGTGTCGCTCAGCACGAAGAAGAGCGTGCCCATCTCCAGCACCTGCACGGTCTTCGCGGAGTCCGAGATCATCTCGTTGCTCGCGCACGGCGAGCACGTCGAGAACATCCTGCACGGGCTGCATCGCTCGCTCGTCTCACGCCTCGTCGCGATGGTCCGCGGAGTGCAGCCGCGGGCGCCGTATATGCTGTCCGGCGGGGTGGCGCGAAACGGCGCGCTGCGGGCGTTCCTCGCGGAGAGCCTCGGCAGCGAGGTGCTCGTGCCCGCCGAACCGCAATTGATGGGCGCGTACGGCGCGGCGCTGCTGGTTCGCCAAGGCTAGCTGATCAGCTCTTTGACCTTCGCGCGGAGCTGCGCGGCCGTGTACGGCTTCGGCAAGAAGCCGCTGACCGCGCGCCCGGAGAATCGGTCCTTGAGCTCCAGCTCGGAGTAGCCGCTCGAGACGATCACGCGCACTTGCGGATCGAGGACTCGCAGCTCACGCAGGGCCGAGTCGCCGTCGAGCACAGGCATCGTGAGATCGAGCAGCACGAGCGCGATGCGCCTGGCGTGCATCGCGTAGAGATCGACCGCCTGCCGCCCGTCGCACGCGAGGAGCACCTCGTACCCAGCGTTTTCGAGGATCTTGCCCACGAACCTGCGTAGCGAAGGCTCGTCGTCGACGACGAGCACGACGCGCGTGTCCCCGTGCTCGATGGCCGGCGGTACGGAGGACACCGAAATGCGCTCGCGCGACGCGCGCGCGTCCCGCGGTTGCTCGACGGGCAACAGCAGGCGCACGCGGGTGCCCTGCCCCGGTGCGCTCGTGAAGCGGAGCGAGCCTCCGTGTGCGCGGGCGATGCCGAGCGACTCCGGGATACCGAGCCCGCGCCCCACGAACTTCGTCGAGAAGAACGGATCGAAGATTCGCGCGAGCGTCGCGGCGTCCATCCCTGGGCCATCGTCCTCGAGGTCGATGTAGAAGTACGTGCCGGGCTCGAGGGAGTCACCCGCGACGAACGGCTCGAGTTCCGCGCGGCCACACTCGACGACGCCCCAAGCGACGCGAACCTCGCCCGACTCGGCTGCGACGGCCTCTGCGGCGTTGGTCATGAGGTTGCCGATCAGGCGCCGAAGCTGGTCGGGATCCGCGGCGATGGTCGAAGGCTCCGCGGCTGCGGACAACGCCGGGCTCGACACGAGCGTCACGCCCGTCGGGAAGGTCGTGGCGATGGAGGGAAGCGCGACCTGCATCAGCGTCGGGAGTGACACGCTCGAAGGGGCAAACAGGGACTTGCCGGAGACCGCGAGCATCTGCTGAGTCAGGCGCGCCGCGCGTCGTGCGGCGAGCACGATTTGTTCGAGATCCGCCTGCACGGGCGAGTTCGACTCGGTCGCCTCGCAGACGGTCTCGGCGTTGCCGAGGATGGTCGTCAGGAGGTTGTTGAAGTCGTGCGCGATGCCGCCGGCGAACATCCCGGCGCTCTCGAGGCGCTGCATTCGGTGCTCACGTTCGATCGAGCGGAGGCGCTCCTGCTCGGCGCGCCGTCGCTGCGTGACGTCCTCGAAGGTGGAGAACGAGCCGAACGGCACCGCCTCGCCGGGGCGAAACATCGGGACCGCGCTGGTCCGCAGCCAGACCACGTCGTCTCGGTCGGCGGTGTGCAACCCAAACACGACCTCGGGCACCTCCACTCCGGTGCTCTGCGCGACGACGACGGGGAACTCGTCCGTCGGCAGCGGCGAGCCGTCCTCGCGCACGGCCCGCCAGCGCGGATCGAGCAGGCCCCGGTCCGCTAGCTCGTCGGGAGCCAGGCCGAGGATCTTCAGCGCGGCCGGGTTCGCGGAGGTGATCGTCCCGTCGCTGAGCGAGTAGACGACGCCTTGCGTCATGCGGTCGAAGAGCCCCCGAAAGCGGGCTTCGCTGGCCACGAGCGCCGCCTCGGCGCGCTTGCGGTCGACCATGTCCATCGTGAGCGAGAGGAGCTCCTCGAGCGCCTCGACGTCGTCTGAGTCGTAGTCCGTGGGCTTGTTCCCCACGCCGATGATCGCGGTGACGAGGTCGTCGCGCAGCATCGGCACGATCAGCTCGCGCGTGATCGTGGCGTGCCCCTCGGGCATCCCCCTGCGGTGCATCAGCGCCGCGTAGTCGTTGTGGATGACCGGCGCGCGCGTGTGAAACGCCTCCACCCAGACACCTGCGCGGTTGATCGCGTAGTGCTGGTGCTTGCCCTCGGCGGTGCACATATGCCGGAGCGTGTTGGTGGACCAAGCCTGCAGCGTCAGGTTCTGCTGGTCCGGGTCGACGAAGTGGAAGAAGCCGATCAGGCTGCCGCTGAGCCGCTCGGCGGAGTCGAGCGTCTCCTGCAAGAGCTCGTCGAGCGTCCCGTGGAGCGCGACGCGAGAGAGCCTCACGCGCGCCTCGAGCAGCAAGCGCTGCTTCTGCCCGTCAGCCGGCATTTGCAAACTCGAGCATCCACACGACTGTAACCCGGCCGACGTATGGTGGCGAGATCTCAATCGGCGAGCCTCAGCCTCGCGCTGCCGCGTCGGCGCGCCCTGCGGTCGCCCCCTCTCCTGCTACGCTGATCGCGATGTTCGTCCCGTTTCTATACGAGCTGCGCAAGCGCAAGGTGCCGGTCGGCACGACGGAGGCCGTGCAGCTCGCGCGCGCCCTGACGGCCGGCCTGCACGAGGCGTCGCTCGACGGTTTCTATCACGTCGCCCGCGCCGTCTTGATTCACTCGGAGGCGCACCTCGACGCGTTCGACGAGGCGTTTGGCGCGCACTTTCGCGGCGTCGAGAGCGCCGCGCTGAAGCTGCACGAGGAGCTGCTCGATTGGCTCCGCGACGCGCGCGAGAGCGGGCGCCCGCTCACCGAAGAAGAGGCGGCGCTGAGCCAGGCGCTCGACCTCGAGGAGCTGCGCAAGCTCTTCGAGGAGCGCCTCCGCGAGCAGAAGGAGCGGCACGACGGCGGCAGCAAGTGGATCGGCACGGACGGCACCTCGCCGTTCGGTCACTCGGGGCGCGCGCACAACCCGGGCATTCGCGTCGGCGGTCCTGGCGGGGGACGCAGCGCCGTGCAGGTCGCGGACGCGCGCAAGTATCGCCCGTACCGCAACGATCTCTCGCTCGACGTCCGGCAGATGCAGGTCGCGCTCCGCAAGCTGCGCGCGTTCGAGCGCGAGGGCGGCGAGGAGGAGCTCGACCTCGAGGGCACCATCGACGCGACCGCGAAGAACGCCGGTGAGCTCGACATCGTCACGCGCCCCCCGCGCCGCCCGAGCACGCGCGTGATCCTGCTGATGGACGTCGGTGGCTCGATGGATCCGTACATCCACATCGTCTCGAGGCTCTTCAGCGCGGCCAGCAAAGCCTCGCATTTCAAGGATTTTCGCCCTTACTACTTTCACAACTGCGTCTACGGCCGCGTCTATCGCACGGACCGCTTCGACGACCCGGTGCAGGTGAACGACCTGCTCGCCGAGTGCGGCAAGCACTACAAGCTGATCGTCGTCGGCGACGCGCTGATGGCGCCCTACGAGCTGATGTCGCCGGGCGGCACGATCGATCCGTCGGAGGGCGAGCGCATGGAGGGGATTCGCTGGCTGCAGCGCCTCGCCGACCACTACGAGAAGCACGCGTGGCTCAACCCGGAGCCGCCGCAGTATTGGTCGGGCAACACGATCGAGTACGTGCGGCAGGTCTTTTCGATGTTCCCCCTGACGATCGAAGGGCTCGGCGAGGCGGTGACCCATCTGGTGCGCGGTCGCAGTTCGCGCCGCGCGGCTTGAGGGGCCGAGCGCCACCGAGGACGCCCCGCGCGCACGCCACCCCTCGCGTCGGCGCACGACGTCTCCGAGCGATCGCAGCTACAGTGCGCCCGCCGATGATCACCGTACGAGACCTGGCCAAGCACTATCGCGTGCACGAGCGCGCGCCGGGCATGGCGAACGCGCTGCGCTCGCTGTTTCACCGCAAGTACAAGACCGTGCGCGCGGTCGACGGAGTGTCCTTCGAGATCGGCGCCGGGGAGCGCGTCGGCTTCCTCGGACCGAACGGCGCGGGCAAGACGACGACGCTGAAGGTGCTCTCCGGGCTCCTGCATCCGACGGGCGGCGAGGTGCGCGTCGACGGGCACATCCCCCAGACCCGCGAGCGGGCGTTCCTCGAGAAGATCACGCTCGTGATGGGCCAGAAGCAGCAGCTGATCTGGGACCTGCCGCCAGCGGAGACGTTCGAGCTGAACCGCGCGATCTACGGGGTGTCGCCCGCGGACTTCCGGGAGACGATCAGCGAGCTCACGACGCTGCTCGAGCTCGAGGAGCTGGTGAAGAAGCCGACACGTGAGCTCTCGCTCGGCGAGCGCATGAAGTGCGAGCTCGCCGCCGCGCTCGTGCACCGACCGCGGGTGCTCTTCCTCGACGAGCCGACGATCGGGCTCGATGTGTCGATGCAGGTCGTCATCCGCGACTTCATCAAGCGCTACAACGAGCGCTGGAACGCGACGCTGATCTTGACCTCGCACTACATGGACGACGTCGCCGCGCTGTGTCCGCGCGTGATCGTCATCGACAAGGGCAAGCTCTCCTTCGACGGCAGCCTCACCGATCTCGTACAGCGAATTCGCCCAGAAAAACGGGTCGTGCTGCGCTTCGACCGCGCCGTCAGCGCGAGCGAGGTGGAGATGTTCGGCAAGGTGGTCGAGCGCACGGAGCTCTCGGCGACGCTGCAGGTCGCGCAGGACGCGGTGCGCGAGGCGGTCAGCGGCGCCCTCGCGAGGCTGCCCGTCGCCGACCTGACGGTCGAGAGCCCGCCGCTCGAAGAGGTGATGAGCGAGCTCTTCGCGCGGAGCCGCAGCGAGCGTGAGGCCTCAGCATGAGCGTGTCTGCTTCGAGCCTGCCGCGGGCGCTGAGCGCGCTGCCGGCGATGGCGCGGGTCGGCTTCGCGGAGGCGGTCGCGTATCGCGCCGAGATGCTGATCTGGATCCTCTCGACCTCGATGCCGCTCGTGATGATGCCGCTCTGGCTCGCGGTGACGCGCGGCGGCCCGGTGCAGGGGATGAGCTCGTCGGACGTCGTCGCGTACTTCCTCGCGACGTTCATCGCGCGGCAGCTGACGAGCTGCTGGGTGTCTTGGCAGATCAACTGGGAGGTGCGGCAGGGCACGCTCGCGATGCGCCTGCTGCGGCCGATCCCGCCGATCTTCGCGTTCATGGTCGAGCACGTGACGGCGCTGCCGATTCGCCTCGTGATCGCGATGCCGCTGACGGTGACGCTCCTCGTCGTGCTCGCGGGCGACAAGCTGCCGCACACGCTCGCGCTCTGGGCGCTGACGCTGTTGTCGCTCGCGGGCGCGTGGACGCTGACGTTCTTCGTGCAGGTCGCGATCGGCGCGCTCTCGCTCTTTCTGCAGAGCAGCATCCGCGTGATGGACGTCTGGTTCGCTGGCTACATGGTGTTCAGCGGCTACCTGATCCCGCTGCGGATGTTCCCGACGTGGGTGCGGGACGTGATCGACTGGCTGCCGTTTCGCTATCAGATCGGCGTGCCGGTGGAGCTGATGACGAGCGCGCACGCCCTTCCCGAGGCGCTCGGCTTGGTCGCGCGGCAGTGGGGCTTCGCGCTCCTCGCGCTCACCGTCGCCTGGCTCGTGTGGAGGCGCGGCGTCGCGCGCTTCTCGGCGTACGGAGGCTGAGTTGCGACGCTACGCGCGCCTCTTCGCTGTGCAAGTGCGCGCTTCGGCGCTCCTCGCGATGCAATACCGGGTCGACTTCGTCATCGACGGGATGCTCTCCGCGTTCAGCGCGGGCGTCGCGCTCATCCCGCTCTTCGTGGTGTTCACGCACCGCACGAGCATCGAGGGCTGGACGTTCGGCGAAGCGCTCGTCGTCACGGGCTGGTTCACGCTGCTGCAGGGCGTGCTCGAGGGCGCGATCAACCCGAGCCTGACGACCGTCGTCGATCACATCCGCAAGGGCACGCTCGACTTCGTGCTGCTCAAGCCCGCCGACGCGCAGTTCATGGTCTCGACCGCGCGATTTCTGCCGTGGCGCGCGATGAGCATCGTGACCGCGCTGGGCATCTTCGTCCTGGCGTTCGTGCGCCTCGGGAGGCTGCCGTCCCTGACGGGCGTGCTGCTGTCGCTCGCGATGCTCGTCGCGGCGATCGCGCTGCTCTACTCGCTCTGGATCCTCACGGTGAGCGCGGCGTTCTACGTCGTGAAGATCGACAACCTGACGTTTCTCTTCGGCTCGATCTTCGACTTCGCGCGCTGGCCCTCGTCGCTCTTCCGTGGCGTCGTCGGCTTCGTCTTCACGTTCATCTTGCCGCTGGCGCTGATGACGACCTATCCGGCGGAGGCGCTCCTCGGTCGGCTGCGGCTGTCGACGTTCCTCGGCTCCCTGGTCGCTGCGGTGGGCTTCGTCACCTTTGCCCGCCTGGTGTGGAAAAGCTCCATCAGGCGCTACACTTCAGCCTCGAGCTGACGTTCTCGTGCCTCGTAAACTGGACACGGCGCGCCGCGATATGCGATCGGAGAGGCGATGAACGGCGGCACCCGGCCCACGGCATTCACGCTCGGCGACACCATCGCACGCGCTGCGCGCGCCGGGCACGAGGGGGATGTGCTGCTCCGCGACGAGGTGGGGCGCGTTCACCGCGTCACGCTGCGCGCGGGAAACGTCATCGCCGTGCGGCTCGCCGGGCGCTTCGACCCGCTCCTCGAGCAGCTCTATCGCAACGGCGCCGTCGACGAGGCGG
>CAIUAC010001110.1 GCA_903896985.1 uncultured Sandaracinus sp. | reverse complement strand
GTCGTCGGCATCCTCGACGGCGTGGACGTCGCCGTGTGGAACCCCGCGACCGACGCGGCGATTCCGTCGCGCTTCGATCCCATCGACCTCGGCGGCAAGGCGCGCTGCAAGAGCGAGCTTCAGGCGGCGGTCGGCTTCCCGCTCCGCGCGGACATCCCGCTGATCGCGGCCTCGGGCAAGCTCACGCCGGGGCGCGGCTTCGATCTCCTGGCGAAGACGCTCCCGCAGGTGCTGCGCAACGACGTGCAGATCGTCGTGCACGCCGAGGGCGAGCCCGACGCCGATCTGCGCGAGGTGTTCGCGGAGCTTGCCGCGCGCTGGCCGGACCGCCTCGCGCTGCTGACGGGCGACGAGAGCGCGACGCACCGCCTGCTCGCGGGCTCGGACCTCTTCGTCATCCCGTCGCGCGCCGAGCCGAGCGGGCACCAGCAGCGCTACGCGCACCGCTACGGCACGCTGCCGATCTGCCGCCGCACCGGCGGACACGTCGACACCGTCGTCGACGCCGACGCGAAGCTCGAGAGCGGCAGCGGCTTTCTCTACGAGGAGGCGACCCCGCAGGCGCTGCTCGGCGCCATTCGCCGCGGCATCGCGGCGTTCACGCTCGCCGCGCCGTTCGACGCGATGCGCCGCCGCATCATGCGCATCGATCACTCGTGGGAGCGCAGCGCGCGTCTCTACGAGGCGCTCTACCGCGAGCTGCTCACTCCGAAGGAGTGAGCGCGCGCGACTCGCGCCGCCTTATTCGCGGAAGTTGGTGAACTGCAGGTCGATCTTGAAGTCCTGCTTCTTCAGCGCGGCGATCGCCTCTTGCAGGTCGTCGCGCTTCTTGCCGGTCACGCGCAGCTGATCGCCTTGGATCGAGGCTTGGACCTTGAGCTTCGTGTCCTTGATGAACTTCACGATGTCGCGGGCCTTCTCGATCACGATGCCCTGCTGCAGCTTCACGGTCTGACGATACGTGCCCTTGCCGGCGGGCTCGATCTTCTCGGCTTCGAGCGAGCGCACGGAGACACCGCGCTTGATCAGCTTCTCCTCGAGCACCTTGCGACCCGCCTCGACGCGCCCCTCGCTCGACGCGCGGACGACCATTCCGTCGTCGGTCTTCTCGAGCTCGGTGCCGGTGTCCTTGAAGTCGAAGCGCGAGCCGATCTCCTTCTGCGCTTGGAGGATCGCGTTATCCACCTCGTTCATCGGGACCTTCGAGACGATGTCGAACGACGGCATGGCGGTCTTTGCCTCCGGGTAGAGCGAGCTGCGCGGCGCGCCGACAGGGCGCGACGGGACGATAGAAAGAGCGGCGCGCGGGCGCAAGCGAGGACTGCGCGGCGCGTCAGCGCGCGGGCATCGTGATGTCGGGCGCGCGCACGTAGAGCGGCTCGACCGCGGCGAGGTCATCGCCGCCCCTCTGCCGAAAGAGCCGCTCAGCTTCGCAGGCGAGGGACGCCGCGCGCGGAAAGTCTGCGCCCTCGGGCGCAGGCAGGTGCAGATGCCCCGCACGCTCGAGCGCCGCGACGATCGGGTCACGGAGCGCGGGAGCCGCGTCGCCGACGAGCACGAACGGCCGAGGGTCGCCGGCGAGGGCCGCGAGCAGCCGCTCCGACGCCAGGCCCGGCAGCGCGTGAAACGGCCCGCTGAGCTCGACGATCTCGCCGCCCGCGCCCTCCCCGTACGCCGCGCCGAACACCTCTTGCTTGTGCGCGTCGAGGAGCGGCACGACGATGCGCCCGGCGAGCTCCGCGCCGCGCGCGAGCACGACGAGCGAGCCGACCCCGACGAGCGGCGTGCGCCGCGCGAGCGCGAGCCCCTTCATCGTCGCGAGCGCGATGCGCAGCCCCGTGAACGAGCCTGGCCCGAGCCCGACGGCGAGGAGGCCGACGTCCGCGATGCCGACGCCCGCCTCCTCGAGCACGCGCGCGATGTTCGGGAGCAGCGTCTCTCCGTGCTTGGCGCTCACGCGCGCCGCGAGCTCAGCGAGCACCTCCCCGCCGTCGAGGAGCGCCACCGAGCCGATGGCCGTCGAGGTGTCCACGGCGAGCACGAGCACGGGCCCGCGTATAGCACCACTCAGGGGCCGCGCGACGGCCGACCAGAGGCAAGGCCGCGCGCTTGACCGCTCGAAGCCTCCGCCATACCTTGCCGACGCTCCTCCGCCGGGATCCGTCGGCGATTCTCTCCGACCACGCGCGCTGCGACCTGAACCTGAACCGCGAAATCGGAACGAGATGAGCGAGCCTAGCGAACAGCCCACCGCACCCGCCGCGAAGCCCGGCGAGAAGCGCCCCGCGCCCCCCGAGACCAGCTGGCAGCGCACCAGCGCCAACCTGAAGACGATCGGCGGCGCCGTCCTGCTGGCGTTCTTCATTCGCATCGTGCTCTTCGAGCCCTTCGAGATCGAAGGCCCGTCGATGGAGCCGACGCTGCTGAACCGCGATCGCGTGGTCGTCGCGAAATTCCGGTTTGGGCTGTTTCTCCCGTTCATGAACCAGGCGGTGCTGACCTGGGGAACTCCGTCGCTCGGCGACATCGTCATCGTCAAGAGCCCCGCGGACAACATCGACATCGTCAAGCGCGTCATCGGCCTGCCGGGCGACCGCGTCGAGCTGCGCGAGGACGTCGTCTGGCGCAACGGCCGCCCGATCACGCACCGTCCCGCGGGCGTCTGCGAAGACGTGCTCCGCTCGCACGATCCCGACGAGGACAACGGCTGCGACTGGGTCGAGGAGAACCTCGGAACCCAGACCTACCGCACGAGCCACGACCCGGCGTATGCGCCCTTCTCGAGCGCGTCCGTCACCACCGTCCCGCCGGGCTACATCTTCATCCTCGGCGATCACCGCGACCGCTCGAACGACAGCCGCTACTTCGGCCCCGTACCGATCAACCGGGTCAAGGGTAAGGGGCTCCTGATCTATTGGTCGAGCGACGAGACCGGCAGCTTCCGCTCGTCGCGCTTCTTCAAGGTCCTGCACTGATTCAACTCGAGCGTACGCTCGAGCAACTGGCACGCTCGAGCAACTGGCACGCTCGAGCAACTGGCACGCTCAGGCGGCCCGCGGGAGCGCGACGCCGAGCGCGGTGGACGGCGCCGCGCCGGCGGACACTCCCACAGCCCCCGCTCGTTCCAGAGCCGGCGCCTGAGCGGCCGAAGCTACTCTCCGCCAGGCGCCTGGGGCAGAGAGACGGTGAAGGTCGTCCCCACGCCGACCTTGCTCTCGACGCGGATCGCGCCGCCGAGGGACGTCACGATCCCGTGGCAGATCGCGAGACCTAGGCCAGTCGACGCGGTGTTCGGTCGCGCGCTGAAGAACGGCTCGAAGAGCCGCGGCAGGTCCTCCGGCGCGACGCCGCGCCCCGTGTCGGAGACGGCCACCTGCACCCAGCCGTCGACGAGGCGCACGGTGACGCGCAGCTCGTCGTCGCGCAGGTTGCCCTCGGGGAGCGCCTCCGACGCGTTGAGCAGCAGGTTCAGGAAGACCTGCGTGAGCTTGCCCGCGCTCGCGAGGATGGGCGGCGTCTCGGAGAAGTCCTCCACGACGCGCGCGCGCCGCTCGAGCGCGTGCCCCGCCATGCTGAGCGCGCGCCGCAGCGGCCCGAGGACGTCGATGAC
>CAIUAC010001109.1 GCA_903896985.1 uncultured Sandaracinus sp. | reverse complement strand
GCGGGTGGACCGGCGTCGCGCTCTGCTGCGGGTGGACCGGCGTCGCGCTCTGCTGCGGGTGGACCGGCGTCGCGCTCTGCTGCGGGTGGACCGGCGTCGCTCATCCGGCCGCGCATTTAGCATGCGCGTCGTGCGGTGTCGCCGCTCAGCGGGCGACGCAGGCGGCGAGCGCCGGGTCGCACCATGGGGCGCTCGCGGGGCAGTCGTCCGACGCGAGGCAGCTCACGCAGCGCGCGCGCGGGCGGTCGCAGCGCGGCGCGTCGGCGGGGCAGTCGAGGTCGCGCACGCAGGCGACACAGCTGCGCGTCGCGTCGTCGCAGACGGGCGTCGCGGGCGTGCTCGCGCAGTCCGCGCGCACGTCGCAGCTCTCGCAGAGACCGACGCTGAGCTCGCACTCGCCCGCGCCCGTGGGGCAGTCCGTGAGCAGGTCGCAGCGGTCGACGCAGCGTCGCACCGTGAGCGCGCAGCTTCGATTGGCGCCGCAGTCCGCGTCGACGCTGCACTCGACGCAGCGGTTGGTGGCGAGGTCGCAGCGCGCGCGCCCGGCGCTGGCGCAATGGGGGTCGCTCGTGCACTCGACGCACGCGCCTGAGGCGGCCTCGCAGTGCAGCGAGCCGAGCCCGCAGCCCGTGTCGTCGAGGCACGGAGGCGGCCTCGAAGGTGGGGTGTCCGCGCCGGCGTCGGCCGAAGGATCGAACCGAAATGCGTGCTGGCAAGCGGCGCCCGCCGCGCCGAGCGTCAGGGCGAGCGCGGCGATGCCGAGGGCGCTGAGCGCGGGGTATCGGCTCGCGCGTGGGCTCACTCGAGCACCCGCGCGGCCTCCTCCCGAGCGAAGCCGTTCGGGAAGTCCCGCAGATAGCGCGTGGCGTCGGCGCGCGCGCGGTTCCGGTCCACCGTGACCAGCAGGCGGAGGTGCTCGACCCGCGCGCTCTCCTCGAGCGGACCCGCGCGGTAGTCGCTCGCGAATTCGTCGAACGCGACGATGGCGAGCGAGACGTCCCCGCGCTGGCGCAGCGCCACGGCGTGCGCGTAGGCGTCGTTCATCTCGGTGAGCCGCGAGACCGTCTGCGGCCCCGCTGGCATGGGCGAGGCGACTCCGCTCGCGCCACCTCGGCGTGCAGCGGTCGGTGCGGCGGAGCGCTCGCCCGGGCCTCTCGGCTCGTCGCGTCGCGCCTCGAGGCGCGGAGCGGCGCAGCCGTGGGGCCAGCGCTCACCAGCGCCCAAGCGCTCGACCATGCTGCCGTGCCGGACCGTGACGACACCCTCGGTGACGACGACCTGCGTTCGGGTCCCTCCGCAGGCGTCTTCGGGCTCGCCGACGCGCACCTCGAAGACCGTGCCGTGCACCTCGATCTCCGCGTCGGGGGTGCCGATGACGAAGCGCTCGCCGTCGTGGAGGTGCGCGACCTCTGCGCGGACCGCGCCGCGCTCCAGCCGGAACATCTCCACGGCGCCGTCCTCGACGACCGCGAGCTCTGACTGCGGGGCGACCGTCAGCCGGGTGCCCGTCGAGAGCGCGAGCCGCGCGGAGCCGGCGGCCGGCGTGACGATGCGGCTCCCCGCCGGGAGCTCCGTCCCCTCGAGCACCTCGCGGTGGTCGCCTCCGCCGACCACGGTCGTCCCGTCGACGACCGCCGTCGCGACGACGCCCACGTGGTTCGTCGGACGCGTTTCCTCGCCCGGCGCAGGAGCCTGGGGCGCCACCGTCGTCGGGCGTCGCGAGCCGTGATCCGCCGCCCCGACGACCGCCGGGGCTGGCCTCGCCGCGAGCGCGAGGAGCCCCACCGCGGCCGCAGCGAGCGTGGCCGCACCGCCGCCGAAGAGCGCCACCCGGCGCAGGGTGTTGCGACGTCGCCTCGCGACGAGCGCGCGCTCGAGGACGGCGATCGCGTCCTTGCGGGCCGCAGCGGTTGGCGCGCCCGGCGCGCTGTCTCGGGTCTCGGCTCGGGCGAGCGCGCGCGCTGCGAGGCGCGCGAACGGTGGGCTGGTCATGACGCACCTTCTTCATCGAGCGAAACGTCTGTGGCGAGCACACCGGCGAGCGTCGGATCGGCTGCGACGCGCGCGTGCAGCTCGTGGCGGCCGCGCACGAGGCGGCTCTGCGCGGCGGCGACGGATACCTCGAGGACCGCCGCGGTCTCCCGCAGGTCGTAGCCCCAGACGTCGTGCAGCAGAAACGCCCACGCGCGCCCCTGGTCCATCGCCGTCAGGTGCGCGGTGACGCGCTCGATGACCTCGCTCGCCTCGAAGTCCTCGTCGTGTCGGCTCCCCGAGGCGGCCCCGTCGATCAAGTCGTCCGGCGCCGCGAGAGAGAACGCGGCGCGCTCTAGCCGACGCCGACGGATGCGCTTGTAGACGATGTGCGCCGTCACGGTCGACGCCCAGGCATCGAGCGAGCTGTCGCCTCGGAAGCGGTCGATGCTCGTCAGGATCTCGACGAACGCGCTCTGCGCGACGTCCTCGCGCTCTTGGTCGCTGTGCCCGAGGAGCCGACGGATCGTGCGATCGACGACCGGGCGGAGCCGGTCATGAAGCTCGGCGGCGACCCACGGATCGCCCGCGCGAACGGCGAGCAAGAGCTGGCTGTCGTCGAGCGAGGGAGCGCTCGCCGCCGACGTCGCTGCCGCCGGGTGCGGCGCCGCCTGCGTCGCCGTGGTCGCGGGGACCAGGCGGAGCTGCGGGCGGCTCGGGCGCGACGGACTCATCGGAGGCTCACACTGTGTTGTACCGCGAGCTGTCCGCGGGCAGGCAGGCTCTGCGACGATCTCGTGTCGCGCGCCGCTTGCCTACAGCGACACACGCACGCCCACGCTCGCCGTCGGGCGCAGCGGCTCGAGCGTCGCGCGCAGCTCGTCGGCGACGTACACCGGCATCCGCGAGGCGACCAAGTCCGCGCCCAGCTCCGCGAGCACGGCGATGCCTCGTCGCGGCTGCCAGCTGAGCGCGAGCCCGCCCCGCCCGACGAGCGCCCACGCGGCCTGCGAGCTCTGCGCCGGGCCGCCTTCCGAGTAGTGCGACAGCGACTGCCGTCCTGCGCCCACGCCGAGCCAGACCTCGAGGTCGAGGTCGACCGCACCGCGCGCGCGCAGCGCCACGACCGACAGCCCGAGCGTCCCGGCGAGCCAGGTCGTCGACGCTTGCGCGGCCTCTACCTCACCCGCCTGAGCGCTCAGGTCGGCGCGGAGGCCGAGGCGCGCCCACGGAGCCCAGGTGACCCCGAGCGCCCCGCCCCAGGCGGTCGTCGCGCCCCCGTCCCCGAGACCGAGCGTCCCCACCCCGCGGAACTCGAGCCAGACGCGGTGGTTCTGGGCGGCCCTCGGGGCTGTCATCGTCGGCCCCGGCGAGACGGTGTGCCTGGGGTGCGCGACCGACGGCTCGGGCAAGTCGCCCGGCAGGGAGGTCGACACATCAGGCAGCATCGACAGCGTGACGAACGCCAGCGTGCGCCCGCGCTCGCTCGGCGCGTCGCCCTCGTGGAAGACCACCTCGCGCGTGAGCGCGCCCCCGTCCACCTGCACGAGGCTGAGCGAAGCGATCGTCACCTCGCCCCCCTCCGCCGCGGCCGAGGGCCCGGTCGTCAGCGTGACGACGAGGTGCAGCGTCGGGCGCGTGTCTGCCGCCCACGCGCCGTCGCCCTCGGGCGCGCGCCGGACCTCCGCGACGCCCGCGAGCGCCCCACGCAGCGTGGCCTCGAGCGAGGCGGCCGTCGGATCACCCGGAGCCCCGCCGACCACAGACAGAACGAGCAGCCAGAGCGCAGCGACCAAGAGCCTCGGCCGCAGCGTAGCCGCCCAGCCGCGCCCCGCAACGCCCGCGTCGCGGACCTTTCGCGATGAATCTTTTGGCCGCCTGCCTGGTCTCCAGGACCTCGCGGTACAACCAAATGCGGACATCGCCAGCGGCGAGTCCCAGCCAACGGAGCCCCTCTCATGCGTCAACATCTTCGCGCCGTCTCGATCGTCGTTCTCTCGCTCGCTGTGGCGATCATCGCCCCCGCCCTCGCGAGCGCCGCTTTCCAGGCGACCGGCACCTCGACCGTCACCTACGAAGCGGTCGGCTCGATGGGCATGCGCTTCACCGGTACGACCCACGACCTCACGGTCGCCGACGACGGCACGCAGCTCACCGTCACCGTGCCGCTCGCGCACCTGACCACCGGGATGGGGCTCCGCGACCAGCACCAGAACGACCACCTCGACACCGCGCACCACGGCACCGTGCAGCTCGTCGTCCCGCTGGCCTCGCTGCACATCCCGACGGGCGCCCCGACCACCGGCACCGTGACCGGCCAGCTCCGCGTCAAGGGCCTCTCGAAGCCGCTCTCCTTCACCTACCGCGCCGAGCGCTCGGCGAACGGCCAGCTGCACATCCACGGCACCGCCACGGTCACGATGGCCAACTACGGCATCAACGTCCCGTCGTACCTCGGCGTCACGCTCCGCCCCACCGTCGCCCTCGTCGCTGATTTCAACCTCCGCAACGCACCCTGAGGCCGCTTCCATGAGCTTCCCCATCTCTTCCAAAAAGCACATCGCCGCTTTCGCGGTCCTCGCAGCCACCCTGCTGACGCTCTCCGGCTGTTACTCCGGGCGCGCGACGCCCTGGGGCGTCGACGCCGATGGCGGCGGCGGCGGTGGCTACCACTGGACCAGTGACGGGGGGGGCTCAGCCGCTGCTGTCGGCGTGCCGTGCAACGTGACGGCGATCCTCCGCACGAGCTGCTGGGGCTGCCACCCGAGCGCGGCGCAGCCCGCGATGGTCAGCTACGCCGACCTGACCGGACCCTCGTCCGTGCCGGGTCAGAGCGTCCTCGACCGCTGCCTCGCGCGCATGACCGCCGCGAGCGGCGCGATGCCTCCTGCGCCCCGCGCGCCCGTCTCGGCGGGTGACATCGCCATCCTGCAGGCGTGGGCATCGGCCGGCGCGCCCATGGAGACCTGCACCGAAGACGGCGGCGCGCCCTTCGACGCGGGTCCGAACCCCTACGACACCCCCACGGTCTGCACCTCGGGCGCGGGCTGGAGCGGGCGCACCGCCAACACCAGCATGGCCCCCGGTCAGCCGTGCATCGCGTGCCACACCGCGGAGGGCGAGGGCCCCTGGCCCGCGTACCGCATCGCCGGCACCGTCTACCCGACGGCGCACGAGCCTGACGACTGCAACGGCGCCAACGGTTCGGGCGTCGATGGCGCGGTCGTCGTCGTCACGGACGCGAACGGCACGGAGTTCCGGCTCCCCACCAACAGCGTCGGCAACTTCCACTCGCCTGGCGCAGGGCTCGTGATGCCTTACCTCGCGCGCGTCGAGTACCAGGGTCGCGTCCGCGAGATGATCGGCCCGCAGACCAACGGCGACTGCAACGCCTGCCACACGCTGGCCGGCACCTCGGGTGCGCCCGGTCGCGTCATGCTCCCCTGAGCGTGCTACAGGGCGGCCGACGGCCTCTTTCTCTCTCTCTCCAGGTGAATCGATGCGTCGCGGTCTCTCGCTCTCGCTGACCGTGGCACTCGCCACGGTCTTGCTCTCCACGGTCGTCAGTCCCTCGCGCGCCCACGCCTATGCTTGGCTGATCCGGCACGGGTACACCGCCTGCGGGATGTGCCACGTGGATCCGTCGGGGGGCAGCTTGCTGACCCCCTACGGGCGCGCGCAGGGCACGCTGCTGATGGCGGCGCGCTGGGGCAGCACGGACGACGAGGCCGCGGTGAAGCAGGGCGAGTTCCTCTTCGGCGCGTTCGAGATGCCCGAGGTGCTCCAGCTCGGCGGCGACTTCCGCGGAGGCGCGCTCGCCTACACGACGGGCGGCGGCCCGGCCGACTCGCGCGCGCTCCTGATGCAGGCCGACCTCGAGGCCGGCCTGAGCATCGGTCGCTTCCGCGCAGCCGGTAGCCTCGGCTTCGCCACGGACGGCGCCTTCGCGGCGACGATCGTCGGCAACAATGATGGGCGCCTCGTCTCTCGCGCGCACTGGCTCGGCGTCTCGCTCGGTGAGAACGACGAGTGGCTGCTCCGCGCCGGGCGCATCAACGTCCCGTTCGGCGTGCGGACGATCGAGCACACGTCCTGGATTCGCAAGGACACGCGCACCGACATCAACGTGTCGCAAGAGGACGGCATCACGCTGTCGTACGCCGGTGAGGCGTGGCGCGGCGAGGCGATGGCCATCCTCGGCAACTATCAGATCGGCCCCGACGAGTACCGCGAGCGCGGCGGCAGCGCTTATGTCGAGTTCACGCCGGTCGAGGGCCTCGGCTGGGGCCTCAGCGCGCTCGTGACGAGCGTGAAGAAGGATCTGCAGCTGCAGACGCCGCTCATCCGGCACGCGTACGGCGCGTTCGTCCGCTACTCGCCCGCGCTCTGGGTCGTGCTCCTCGCTGAGGCCGACGCGCTCGTGTACTCGCAGCTCGAGCACAACGCCTTCGGCGTCTCGGCGTGGGTCCAGGCGGACTTCGAGCCGACGCAGGGATTGCACATCATCCCGACGCTCGAACTCTCGGACCGCGACACCGCCATTCAGGGGCCGTCGGTCGGTGGCGCGCTCGGCGTCGCGTGGTTCTTCCTCCCGCACATCGACGCCCGCGTGGACTTCGGCGTCTCGAGCCAGGTGGTGCCCGGCGCTCCCGGAACGACGGTGCGCGGCACCGGCGAGTCCGTCCTCGCGCAGCTCCACTGCTACCTGTGAGGACACCGATGAACCGACTCAGCTCCTCCGTTCGTCTCTCGCTCTTCGCTGCCCTCGCGCTCACCACGCTCGCCGCGGCTCCCTTGTCGGCCCACGCCTCGCCGGCCTTCCCCGGCACGATGCTGGACCATCTGGCGCTGCCGCAGGCGCCGCCGTGCTGGGTCTGTCACGCGGGCAACGTCACCTCCTACGACACGGTGTTCACGCCCTTCGGGCGCTCGCTGCGCTTGAACGGGCTCATCGCAGAGGACTCCACCAGCCTCACGCGCGCGCTCGACGAGCTCGACCGCAACAACATCGACAGTGATCACGACGGTATGTCGGACATCGACGAGCTGATGCGCGGCTACGACCCGAACACGCCGCCCTTCGAGGGACCGGCGCCCGAGTGGAAGGTCGGCTGCGACGCGGCGGGCGGCGCGGGTGGCGCGCCTCTGACTGGCGGCCTCGCGCTCACCGCCGTGGTCGGACTCGCGCTCGTCGGCTGGCGCGCCCGCTCCCGCAAGCGCTGAGCGTCGTTCGCGGCGGCTCTCCTCGCTCGCGCACCGCAGATCCCGTTGGCGTAGCCCCGCGGCCGAGTGGTACACCTCGACTTCGGGGCTCGCGCACGTCCGTCTGCGTGTGCACGCTCGAGCCGCGCGGCTCCCGCGCGCGCAGTCGTCGTGCAGACGAGTGAGGGGAGACCGCGATGCGAGTGACCTTGGTGGGCGCCGACTTCGAGGAGAACTTGGGCGTAGGCATGATCGCCGCCGTCGCGGAGGCCGCAGGGCACGCCGTGCACATCGTGGCGTTCAACGACCCCGCGCGGATGGACCGCGTCGTCCGCGAGGTGCTCGACGCTCGCCCGGACGTCGTCGGGCTCTCGATGCAGTTCCAGCATCGCGCGCACGAGTTCCTTTCGTTTGCGCGGAGGCTGCGCGCCGCTGGTTTCGGCGGACACATCACCGCGGGCGGGCAGTTCCCGACGCTCGCCGACCGCGAGGTGCTCGGCGCCGACACCGCGCTCGATTCCGTCGTGCTGCACGAGGGGGAGGAGACGTTCCCCGCGTTGCTCGCCGCGCTCGCGGAAGGGCGCCCGCTCAGCGACGTCGCGGGGCTCGCGCTCCCGTCCGCTTCGGGGCCGAGTCGCACGGCTGATCGGCGCCTGCCCGATGACCTCGATCTCTTCCCCTATCCGCGGCGCTATCGCGGGCACGTCAAGCACTTCGGCGTCCCGTTCATCCCGGTGATGGGGAGCCGCGGCTGCTGGGGCAAATGCAGCTATTGCGCGATCACCTCTTTTTACCGAGACGCCCGCGCTCACGGCGGCGGTCGCGCGCTCCGCCTGCGCAGCCCGGAGCACGTCGCTGGCGAGATGGCGCTCCTCTGGCACGCCGCGGGCGCACCCTCGATCTTCTGCTTTCACGACGACAACTTCGTGCTCCCGCGCGCGAGCGACACGCTCGAGCGAGTCCGCGCGATCCGCGCTGAGCTCGACGGCTACGGCGTCGGGCGCATCGGCATCGTCGGCAAGGCGCGCCCCGACACGCTGACGCCGGAGCTCGCGCGGGACCTCGCCGCGCTCGGCGTGATCCGCCTCTACGTCGGCGTCGAGAACGCGTCCGAGCATGGTGCCGCGGACCTGCGCCGCGGCACGCAGACGGCGCACGTGCGCGAGGCGCTCCGCGCGTGTCGCGAGGCGGGCATCTTCGTTTGCTACAACCTGCTCGTCTTCGAGCCGGAGTCGACGCTCGCGGACCTCCGCGAGAACGTCGCGTTCATCCGCGCGCACGCGGATCATCCCGTGAATTTCTGCCGCGCGGAGCCTTATTACGGCACGCCGCTGCACCTCGAGCTCGCCGCGAAGCAGGACCTCGGCGGCAGCTACCTCGGCTGGAACTACCGCATCGAGGACGCCCGCGCGGAGCTCGCCTTCCGCATCTCGTCGGCGGCGTTCCGCGAGCGCAATTTCTCGCCCGACGGCGTCGCCAACCGCTTCATGGGGCTCGGCTACGCGGCGAAGGTCGTGTCGCACTTCCACGGCGCGACGAGCCCGGCGTTCGCCGCGCGCGCGCAGGCGCTCTCGGCCCGCGCGCTCGACGTCACGCGCTCGATCTCGCGCGACACGGCCGACTTCCTCGAGGAGGCGATCGCCCTCGCAGAGTCGGTGTCGCTCGACGACCGCGACCTCCTCGAGCGCGAGACGGCGCTGCTCGGGCTCCGCATCGCCGCCGCCGACGCGCGCTGGCACGCCGTACTCGACGGGCTCTTCGCGGACCTCGAGGCGCTCTCCCGCGAGCCCCTCGCGGCGCCTCGGCAGAGGCGCGTCGCGCCGCCCAACAAGCTCGTGGAGTTGGCGCGCAACGTCGCCCTCGGCGGCGCGCTCGCGGTGTGGACGGCCAACGTCCAGGGCTGCGCGGCGAGCGTCGTCGACCCCGTCCCGCCCGACGCCGGGCCCGACTTCATGGTCGTCGACCCGCCTCCCCCCGACGCCGGCGTGGACTTCGGCAGCCCGGTAGACCCGCTCCCCGAGGACGCCGGCATCGACCTCGGGATGCCCGTCGATCCGCCGCCCTACGACGCGGGGATGCCCGTCGACGTGCTCCCGTGGGACGCAGGAATGCCCGTCGATCCGCCGCCCTACGACGCGGGTCGCCCCGTCGATCCGCTCCCGCCGGATGGCGGCATGGCGCTCTCTGCGCCCGCCTCGCCCAACGTGCGCCTCGCCATCGTCGACCAGTGGCGCGACTCGTCCTCGCGCGCCGTGCGCACGCGCGACCTCGCGCTCTTCGAGCCGCCGACGCCGCGCCTCGTCACGCTCTCGACGTCGAGCGGCACCTCCCGCGTCCGCGTCGAGGGCGTCGACCCGACGGCCGGCGTGCGCTGGGAGTCGGACGGCGACACGCGCGAGGACGGCCACGAGGTCGAGTGGACCCCGCGCGACTCCGACGATCGCCTGCGCGTCGCCGTGCGTACTCACGGCGGCGTCGCCGTCATCAGCGTGCGCGCCCCGCGCGTCGGCTGAATCATCGGCCCGATGAGCCCGACTCGATGAAGCCCACCCGACGGACGCTGCTCAAGCTCGTAGGCGCCGGCGCAGCGGCCGTCGTGCTCACTCAGCTCGACGCGCGCGCGCCGCTCCCGGCGCCGGGCGCGCGGCTCGTCGCGCTCACTCCGCACGAGGCGGCGATGGTCGAGGCGATCGGCGCGCGGATCTGGCCCGGCAGCCCGAGCGACCCCGGCGCGCGTGAGGCGGGGACCGTTCGCTACATCGACCTCGCCCTCGCGGGCGCGCTCGCGGAGCACCTCGACACTTATCGCCGCGCCCTCCGTGAGCTCGACGCGGCGTCGCGCGCCCAACACCGCGCGCCCTTCGCCGCGCTCGACGACTCCGAGCAGGACGCGCTGCTCGGGGCCCTGTCGCTGGGCCATCTAGCCTCGGTGCGCGAGGGCCCCGCGTTCTTCGGGCTCGTCCGCACGCACACGCTCGAGGGGCTCTTCGCCGACCCGCTCCACGGCGGCAATCGCGACCTCGCCGGCTGGAGGGCTGTCGGCTATCCAGGGCCGTTCTACGCGATCGGTCCCGACGAACAGCAGCGCTCCGACGAGTCCGAGCTGCCCTATCGAAGCCTCGATGACCTCTGAGCGCGCCTGAGCGCCGGCGACCGCAAGCCCATGGCGCTCCTACCTCGAAAAGACGTCGTCATCGTCGGCTATGGAGCCGCGGCGGGCCCGGTCTCGCTCGAGCTCGCGCGCGC
>CAIUAC010001108.1 GCA_903896985.1 uncultured Sandaracinus sp. | reverse complement strand
TCGCCCGTCTCCGGGCTCGCGAGGAGCGCCCGCGCGAGGGCGTGCCACTCGGCGGGCGGGCTGAGCGCGACGAAGCTCTCGAAGGCTTCGCTCGGGCGCTCGCCGCGCTCGAGGCGGGCGCGCACCCGCGCCGCGAGCGGGGCGTCCTGCCCGAGCTCGCGGGCGTAGTAGCTCGCGGCTGCCGCGACGGCGCGGCTCGGGTCGTCGAGCAATTCGAGCATCCGCCCGGGGTCCTGCCACGCGACGAAGGCGACCGGCGCGTGGGCGCGCACGGACGGATCCGGCCACGCGAGCAGCGCATCCCCGAGCGCCGAGCGCACGCCGGGATGGACGGCGGACCAGTCGCAGCGCGCGAGCTCGTCGTCGAGCGGGCGAAACGGCTGATCGGTGTCGCCGAAGCGCGCGCAGAACGCCTCGACCGACTCAGTCCAGCGATACGGGCGACGGGGCGCCGAGAGGGGCGCGTCGAGCTCGGGCTCCGCGCCCGCGTCGACGTCCTCGACGAGGTCGGAGATGAGCGACCAGATGGGCTCGAGCCACTCGCGCAGGTGCGCGCGCGACTCGTCCGTGTGCTGGGCGAGGCGCGTCGCGAAGACGCCCGCGACGCCCTCGAGGATCTCTGCCGCGCGCTCGCGCAGCGCGTCGTTCGAGGTGCGCTCGTAGAACGCGGCGACGCCGAGCAGCATCTCGCGCGAGTCGTCGTACCAGGCGAGCGTCTCCAGCGCCTCGGCGGCGAGCTCCGCGCTGGGGTCATCGAGCAGCGCGAGCAGCGGCGCGATTGCGGCGGTCGGCTCGGTGAAGAGCACCGCCTCGATCGCCGCGCGGCGCACGCGCGCGTCGGGGTGCGAGAGCGCGCCGACGGCGTGCGCGATGAAGCGCGGATGATCGAAGCCGCCCGCGAGCGTCTCGATCGCCTCGGGGTACGCGCGGTGCGCCGGGTCCGCGAGCACGCCGAGCACGACCGACTCGTGCTCGCGCCCCATGTGCAGCAGCGCGAGGCGCTCGAGCGTCGGGTCCTCGCGGCGCGCCCACCAAGCGTCGACGCCGTCGAGCGGCGCGTGCTGCCCCGTCGCGAACACCGACGCCGCGGCCTCGCGCACGCGCACGTCGAGGCGGACGTCCTCGAGCAGCTCGCGGAGCGGGCCGTACGCGCGCGGGTCGTCGATCCACGCGAGCGCCGCGACGGTCGAGCGACGCAGCGGCTCGGGCAGCGCCGGGTCGCGCAGCATCCCGAGCAGCCGGGCCGTGCGGCCGCGATCGCGCGCGGTGTTCGCGGCCTCCACTTCTCGCTCGGAGAGCCAGTCGGCCGTCGTCATGGCGCTGGTCTAGCGCGCGGCCCGCGCCGCGTCATCAGCGCGGCGAGCCTTCACGAGCTGCACGAGAGCATCGAGCAGCCGACGCGATGGCGCGCCCACTCGGGGCGCTTCTCGGCGTAGCGCTCCTGCCCGGGCTGCTCGTCGTAGGGCCTGCGCAGCACCTCGAGGAGCGCCTCGACCTCGCGCCCATCGCCCGCCTCCGCGCCGTCGATCGCGAGCTGCGCGAGGTAGTTTCGCAGCACGAATTTCGGGTTCACGGCGTTCATCCGCGCGCGCCGCGGGCCGTCGGGCGTGCCCTCGCGCTCGCAGCGCGCGGCGTACGCGCGGAGCCACCGGGCGGTGCGCGCGCGGAGCGCCTCGTCGAGGTCCTCGGGGGCGTAGTACGCGTCGAGGAGCGGCGCGCAGAGGGTCGCGTCGTCCGCCTCTGCGGCGCCCGCCGTCCGCACCTCGGCGAGGCGGCGGAAGAAGATCGTCATGTCGGTTTCGGTGGCAGAGAGCAGCGCGAAGAGCTCCTCGACGAGCGCCGCGTCCGCGCTGCCGGGGGTCTGCTCGAGCGTCTCGAGGCCGAGCTTCGAGGCGAGCATCGCGGGCTCGAGCTGCTCGAGCGTCGCGCGAAAGACGTCGAGCGCGCGCTCGAGCGGGGCGGTCGTCGCGAACAGCGGCACGAGCGCCTGCGCGAGCGACACGAGGTTCCACCAAGCGACCGCGACCTGGTTGCCGTAGCGGTAGCGGCGCCCCTGCGCGTCGGTCGTGTTCGGCGTCCAGTCGAGGTCGAAGCCCTCGAGCCAGCCGTACGGCCCGTAGTCGATCGTCAGCCCGAGGATCGACATATTGTCGGTGTTCATCACGCCGTGAACGAAGCCCACGCGCTTCCAGTGAACCACCAGCTGCGCGGTGCGCCGCACGATCTCGGCGAGCCACGCCTCGAGCACGTCCTCGTCGAGCGCGCTCGCGCGCGTGCCCGTGAGCAGCTGGGGAAAGTGCGCGGTGATCGTGTAGTCCGCGAGCGCGCGGAGCAGCGAGAGGTCTTTGCGCGACGAGGGCAGCTCGAAGTGCCCGAAGCGCAAGAACGTCGGGGCGACGCGACACACGATCGCGCCAGGCTCGGGGCGCGGATGGCCGCTGTACATCACGTCGCGCACCACCGCGTCGCCCGTGCCGACGAGCGAGAGCGCGCGCGTCGTCGGCACGCCGAGGTGCGCCATCGCCTCGCTGCAGAGGAACTCGCGCACCGAGCTGCGCATCACCGCGCGGCCGTCCGCGCTGCGCGAATACGGCGTCGGACCCGCGCCCTTCAGCTGCAGCTCGTGCCGCGCGCCGTCGGGCGCGATGAGCGCGCCGAGCGTGATCGCGCGTCCGTCCCCGAGCTGCCCCGCCCAGTGTCCGAACTGATGCCCGCCGTAGCAGCTCGCGTACGGGACCATGCCGGGCAGCAGCCCGTTGCCGCTGAGCGCGTCGAGCCAAGGGCGCTCGGCGAGCGTCGCCGTCGAGAGCCCGAGCAGCGCGGCGATCTCCGCGCTCGCGGCGACGAGCGAGGGCGACGAGACGGGCGTCGGCGCGACGAGCGAGTACGCCGCGCGCTGCACCTGACGCGGCGCGTTCGACGGATTCAGGTCAGCGGGGAGCGCGTCCACGAACGAGCGATCGAAGCGCGGCGACGTCATGCGCTCGAGGACATGGGGCTCCGGCGCGCGGCGTCGAGTCCTCAGGGGCCGTCTCCCGCGCGCGCTCGACGGGGCGCGCTGCGGAGACGCTCGCAGCGGAGTCGCTCGCAGCTGCAGAGACGCTCGCCGCTATCGAGGCGCGGCGCCTGTGCTCTGGCACCAAGCGGGCACGCCCGCGCCCGCGACGAGGGCGACGCCGACGTGATTCGCGACGCGCCGGAGCACCTCGCTCGGGCGGTTCACGAGACCGATCCCCTTGACCCAGAGCGTCGTCGAGCCGCCCCCGTCGAGGCGCACGCCCTCCGCGACGCCGAGCGCGATCATGTGCTGCGCGAGCTCGCGCGAAGAGGCGCCCGCAGAGGGCGCGTCCTCACCGCCGTCGATCACGACGAGCACGAGCGTGTGCCCGTCGCGCGTCAGCCCGACCCCCGTGCGCGGACGGCGCCCGCCGCGCCGAATCTCCTCGCGCAGCTGCACCGCGCCGAGGTGCACGACCTGCTCTTGCGAGGACATCACCTCGGTGATCGAGTGGTCGCCCTGCACGCGCTCGAGCGCGCCGCGCTCGACCGACACTGGCCGGTCGGGCCCGCCGACGAGCATGCAGTCGTATTGGAGCACGCGCGCCGGCGTCCACCACTGCCCGTTGCCGCACAACGGCCCGACGGAGCGCAGCGGCCGCACGTCGAAGAAGTCCCCGTTGACCGCGGCGAGGCCATGGATGCGCTCGCCCCACTCCGGCACGCTGATCCGCTTCTCGTCGGGCGCCGTCACGCGAAAGCGCGCGCCCTCGCCGCACAGATCGACGAACGCCGCGTACAGCTGATAGACGCTGCCGTCGCGGTAATGGTCTGTTCGCGACAGCACACGGACGCCCGGCGCCGGCGTGCGCCAGACGTCACGAGCTTGCGCGACCGGAGCGACTACGAAAAACGCGGCGAGGGCGAGGAGCGTGGCGCGTGAGCCGACGGGCATAAGGAGGCCGATGTTGCCACGAAACGCGGCGGACCACAGGCTGGTCGCGGTGGGAGCGCGTGCTAGCTTCGAGGCGCCTTGCGGATCGCTGGCCAGAACGTGCAGGGTCTCGCGCTCGCGCTCGCGCTGGGCAGCGTGCTCTGCGGGCTCAGCGTCGCCCTCGCGCAAGACGCGCCGCACCACGCGCGGCATCAGCCGGTCGTGCCCTTCGCGCCGACGATCCAGCGCGTTCGCGCGACGCGCGGCGTGGGCGCCTACAAGATCTATCGCTTTCGCGTGCCGCTCGCGCAGGTGCAGCTCGGCTACGTGGACCTCGGCATGACGCCGCGCCTCGACACCGCGCTCGAGCACGAGCACGCGGCGCTCGTCGTGAACGCGGGCTTCTTCGGCACCGGGAACGAGGCCCAAGGGCTCACGGTGGCGGACGGGCAGACGCTCGCGCCGTTCGTGCGCTCGTTCTCGGGGCTGCTGACGGTGACGGGCGGGCGCGGCGTCCTGCACGACGCGGAGGCGCTCGACGCGCGGCGCGCGGGCAGGCTCGCGACGGAGTTCGCGATCCAGGCGAAGCCGAGGCTCGTCGTCGCGCGGAGGGTGAACATCCACTCGGAGACGCACCAGCGCGCGAACCGCACGGCGCTCTGCCTGAGGAGCCGCGGGCGGCTCCTCGAGATCATCGTCACGCAGGGCGAGGCGAACACGACGTCCGACGGCCCGACGCTGCTCGAGCTCGCGCGGCGCCTCGCGCAGCTGGGCTGCGTGGACGCGCTCAATCTCGACGGCGGGCCCTCGAGCGGCGTCGCGTGGCGCGATCGCGGCGGCGCGCACTTCGTTCGGCCCCGCGGGCCGCTGCGCCTCGGCCTCGTCGTCCGACCGGCGGCGCCCCACCGCAGCGACGCACGACGCGCGCCGGCCGCTGCCCGCCGCGGCCGGTAGTCGCTACCGCTCGTCGTTCACGGGTCGACCCCGGCGGTTGTTTGTACCCAAACGGTCTCGCTGCGCAGTACGCTCCGGCGCGTGGGGGCACCGACGAACGCGCGGATCAAGGGCACGGCGCTGATGCCGGTCTTGTCGTGGTACGCCGACTCGTTCGGCAAGGGCGCGTTCGCGAGCGCGCTCTCGCGGATGTCGCCCGACGTGCGCTCCGAGTTCTCCCTCGAGGACGGCGTGCCGCATCTGCTCCCGAGCGCCTGGTACGACGTGCGCCTCGCGCACGCGCTGCTCGACGAGACGCTCGGCGCGGCGCCCTCGACGGAGCGCCATCGCATCGCCCGCGAGGCGGCGCGCGCGGGCGTCACGGCGAGCGCGCGCGGAATCTACCGCTTCATGCTGGCGCAGCTCGGCTCACCGGAGCTGTACGCGCGCCACATCCAGCGGGTGTGGAGCTTGCTCCACAGTGGCGGCACCCGAGAGGTTCGGATCGTCGCGCCCGGCGAGGCGGACTCCGACATCCGCGACTGGCCCGGCCATCACCCGCTCCTCTGCGCGCTGACCAACGAGACGATGGCCGCAGTCTTCGAGGTCATGGGCGCGAAGCAGGTGATGCTCAGGCGCGAGCAGTGCATCTCCGAGGGCGCGCCCCTCTGCCGCACGCACGTCTCGTGGACGATGCGCTGAAGAGCTGTCGAAAAATGCCCGATAGCGGCTTACGTCCTCACGGCGCGCCGAGCACGAGCACGCCGCAACGCACGAAGTTGCTGGTGACGACGGGGTCTTGCCCGGTCGCGCTCAGGCGCAGGTAGTAGTCCCCCGCGCCGAAGACGGTCGCGCCGAAGTCCGTCGCGTCGAGCAGGACCGGCAGCGGCGCCGCGTCGCTCTCCGCCTCGCTCGCGAGCACCGAATCCCGCGCGTCGTGCAGCTCCGCTTGGAGCCAGCGCAGGCCTGAGCCGTCGAAGGTCGCGTCGCACTCGATCCCGTAGAGTGACTCGCCGACTCCGAGGCTGAAGGCGTAGTAGTCGACATCCCCAGGCTCGAGGACTCCGTAGGTGTAGGCGACCCGCCCGAGGGAGTGCGACCAGAATCGCAGGGACTCCGCGCCCTCGACCGTGCCGTTTCCAGCGTCGTCCACCTCACGCTCGTTCTCGGGCACCCAGCTGACCGAGAGCGCGTAGAAGTCGTTGCCGCCCGGCTGCTCGCTCGAGCGATCGAGCCAGAGCAGGTAGTCGCCCGCGTCGAGCCCCGGCATCAGGCGCGATGGAACGATCAACTCCGCCGAGGTGTCCGTGCGCGCGATGACCTCCGTGCCAGTCGCGTCCGTCAGCCACACATGGGCCGGGCGGACGGTCGAGCCGCTCGCGCATGGACCGGAGTCGTGCACCGAGACCGCGAGCTTGCCTGTGTCCACCATGCGGACCGAGAACACATCGACGTCGGTCGCGTCGTCGAACGTCCCGGCGACCCAGGCCAGGTCGCCGTACCAAAGATCCGGGAGCGGGGTCGCGCTCGCGGCGTCATCCCCCGTCTCGCGGTCGACGACCGCAAAGCCGTCGTCGTCGAGCGGCACGCCATAGAGGAGATAGCCATCGTCCAGCGTGCCAGTCGACTCGGCCATTCCGCTCCAGTGAGCCCAGGAATCGACCGCGAGAAGATACCGACCATCGGCCGGGAGGCGCGTGACGATCGCAGAGGCGGAGGCGACGGGCCCCGTCCCCGTGAGCCCGTCGTCGTTCTCGGCGAGCTGGACGCCGTGCGAGTCGAAGAGCGTGAGCACGAGGTTCAGCTCGACGCTCTCGGGAACGAGCGTGAGGCGAAGCAGCGCGCCGGCCGCGCCGTCGAACGCGAAGTAGTCGACGTCGTGCGGACAGCCGATCGCGCCGCGCGCGGAGAAGCCGCGCCCGAAGGGCAGCTCGGTCGCGGTCTGCCGCGTGTCGTTCCCATCCGGGCAGCCCACGGAGGCGTCCCGACCCGCGTCGCGGAGGCCGTGCGCGTCGGGCCGACCCGCGTCCTCGAGGACCCTCGCGTCGAGCGGCGACGCGTCGGGCGCGGCGGTCGAACCGCACGCCGCGAGCGCGACCGAGCAGACGACACCCAACGCGCAGCTCGGCCTCGCCTTGCTGGTCATGGCTACACCCCCCGCCTGCTCGTGGACGTATGCACCGGTCGATGGACAGCAAATGCGCGCGCTCGTGCGCGCCCGTCCGATGCGAAGTCGCGCCGCGACCCCGCCCCGCCTACACCCCGAACACGGCCGCAAACGCGCGATGGGCGACGAGCTTCGCGTCCGGCTCGCCCTCGCCGAAGAGCTGCGAAGGCCGATAGCCGCTGCGGATTCGCTCGACGATCGCGGTGCGCTCCTCGACGCGAAACTGCACGCGCCAGTCGTGCACCGAGAGCACGCGCGTGCCGTCGTCGAGCTCGCGAATCCGGCGATACGCGTGCGGGCGCGGACCGAGCGCGAGCTGCTTGTCGACGCTCGGCGTGAGCACGACGGCGTGCGTGTCCCGCAGCCACGCGGCTTGTTGCTGCGCGAGCGGCTCCCAGCGCACCTCGTACGCGGGGTCCGGGTCGTTGCCGATCCAGCCCGTCGACGCGTCCGGCACGATGTCCGCGAACGGCACATACGGCTTGAGGTCGAGCACGGGGGTCCCGTCGACGACGTCCACCCCGCTGACGTGCAGCACGCGCCCCTCGACGCGCAGCAGCCTCATCGGCGAGAGCCCGATCGGGTTCGGGCGGTGCGGCGAGCGCGTCGCGAACACCCCACGCTTCTCGTTCGAGCGCGGCGGCAGGACCTTCGGTCGCCAGCCCTCGTTGAGGTGAAACCAGTAGAGCACCCAGACGTGCGACCAGCGCTCGATGTCCGCGAGCGCGTCCTCGAAGTCGCGCCCCGCGTGAAGCTCGATCGTGCCGACCGCGTCAGCCGCAACATAGGGCTGACGCGGCGCGCTCACGCGGTCGCTGAACGGTGAGCGCACGACGCCGATCGGGTGCAGTACCAGGGCGTCGTCGGCGCTCATCTCGTCCGCGAGGCTCGGCTATTCGCCGATGTTGATGCCGAGCTTGTACCGCAGCGCGAGGTACGGCTCGCTGACCGCGTAGAGATACAGCTCCTTCATGCGGTCCTTTTGCGCCATCGCCGCGCTGTCCTCGGGGCTCGCCTGAATGACCGCGAGCGCGAGCTCGAGGTCGTTCGCGAGGATGAAGCCGACGCGGTCCGCGGTGAGGTCGACCGCCGCCACCCAGCGCTTGAGGTTGAGCTCAGGCGCCGCGGCGAGGAGCTTCACGACGAGGCTGCGCAGGTGCTCCTGCTGCGGCGGCGTCAGGTGCTGCTTGAACGCGGCGAGGTGCTCGGCGACCTGCGCCGAGAGGTCCGGCGGGATCGGGAACTGCGGCGTCGCGGTCTTGATCGCGGCGAGCAGCCACGCGCGCAGCCCGCCGCCCGTCGGGACGAGGTGCCGCAGATAGTGTCCGCCGCGGAAGTAGCTGAGGTGCCGACCCGCGACGAACGCGAGCGCCTGCTGCGGTCCGCCGGCGAGCGCGCCCTTGCCGAGCCCGATCGACGGCGGCTGCGCGAACAAGAACGAGAGCCCGCCCGGGTCCTGCTCGCGGTAGTAGACGTCGGGCAGGCCGACGTCGATGACGCCGGACGCGTAGTGGAGCATCTGCGCCATCACGGCCGAGTCCTGGGCGGGGTTGCGCTTCTTGCCCGGGTCGACGCCGAAGCTCGGCAGCGGCTGCGAGCGCGAGGCGACGGCCGCCGGCGAGATCGTGGCGAAGATGCCCGTGAGCAGCGCGTCCTGATCCGCGTGCACGACGTGCTTCAGCCAGAGCTCGTCGTCGAAGCGCTCCTGCGCGACGGCGGGCTGACGCGAGCGGTGCTTCTTGAAGAAGCTCTCCTCGTCGGGCTCCGCCTGCTTCAGCGCGCGGAGCGCCTGACAGACGCACCACGACTCGTCCGCCTTCTTCACCTCGGTGTAGAGCTTGCGGAGCGCTTGGTAGCTCTCGATGCGGTACGGCGACTTCTCGAGGAGCGCCGAGTGCTGCTGCACGGCCTTCGCGTAGAAGCGCTTCGGATCCGCGGCGTAGATCTCCGTGAGCGTCTCGGCGCGGCGGCGGTTCTCGGGATCGAGCTTCTGCGCCTCCTCGTAGGCCTCGACGGCCTGCGACATGCGGTCGAGGCGGTGGTGCAGGATCTCGGCGAGCGCGTCCCAGACGGCCGCCTTCTGCTCGGCGCTGCCGCCGTCCTCGAGGCGCCGCAGCTGGCTGCGGTACACCTCCTCGAGGCGATTCCAGTCCTTGAGCTCGGTGACGCAGCTGACGAGCCCCTCGAACGCGCGCGGCGCGCTCTTGTCGTTCTCGATCGCCTGCTCGTAGTAGTCGGCCGCCTCTTCGTGGCGCTTGAGCTCGCTCGCCGAGATGGCCGCGGCGGTCGAGTAGTACTTGGCGAGCTGACGCTTGTCGGTGACGAGCTCCGCGATGCGCAGCACGACCTCGACGAGCCGCCCCCAGTCCTTCGACTCGGAGTAGATCGCCATCAGCTTCGTCAGGAGGTTGCGGTCGTCGGCGCGCAGCTCGAGCGCGGCGACGTAGCTCTTCTGCGCCTTGGCCTTGTCAGCCTGCTTCTCGAGCAGGATGTCGCCGATGCGCACGAGCAGCTGATAGCGCTCTTCGTCGCCGGCGTGCTCGAGGCGGCGCCGCAGCGTCGCGACGAGGTTGTCCCACTTGGACTGCGCCTCGTAGACCTTCGCGAGCGCCTCGAGCGGCTGCGGGTCGCCCGGCAAGAGGTCCGCCGCCTCGGTGAGCGCCTTCGCGGCGCCGTCGAGATCGTCGGAGCGGCGCGCCGCCTCGCCGATGCGGTAGTGCGTGCGCCCCTTGTCGCCGCCGCTGAGATCGGCGCCGAAGCGCTCGAGGATGTCGCGGTAAAGCTCGGCGGCTTCGTCGGCTGCGCCCGACTCGAAGGTGACGTCCGCGACGCGCTCGAGCACCTCGCGATCGGACGAGGCGAACGCCTTCGCGTTGAGGTACGCGCGCTGCGCCTTGTCGAAGATCGACTGCTTGCGGAAGGCGTCGCCGCACATGACGCTGAGGTCACGCGCGGACTTCGGGTCCATCTCGCTCGTGCGCGCGAGGAGCGGCTCGAGGTACTTGGTCGTCGCCGCGAAGTTCTGGTCGGCGAAGGCCATCTCGCCGAGCCCACGCGACGCGGGCGTCGAGGTCGGGTCGAGCTCGAGCGACTTGGTGAACGCCTCGCGCGCCTTGCCGCGGTCGGTCAGGCGCTCGCGCGCCATCACGCCGAGCTCAGCCCAGAGCTTCGCCTTCGCGATCGGGCCGTCCGTCGCGGAGATCTCCCGCTCGAGCAGGTCCGCGGCGCCGTGCGCGTCGCCTCGATCGGCATAGATCGCGCGGAGCGCGCCGAAGGCCGCGAGCGACCTCGAGTCGGCGTCGAGCGCGAGCTTGTACTTGGCGATCGCGCGGTCCTTGTCGCCGCTGTCCTCGAGCAGCTTGCCCGCGCGGAGGTAGAGCTCCGCCTTCTTCTGCGGGTCGCGCTCGGTCTCTGCGAGCTTCTTCACCGACGCGAGCGCCGCCGAAGCGTCACCCGTCTGCGCGTGCAGCCGCGAGACGAGCTCGAGCGTCTGCGCGTGCTCCGGATCGAGCGCGAGGATGCGCTCGCAGGTCGAGAGGGCGCGGTCCGGCGCGCCGACGTCGACCATCAGCACCTTGACCGCCTGCATCAGCAGGTCGACCTTGCGCTTGTCGTCTTCCGTGCCCTTGGCGTGCCGGTCGAGCGTGAGCGCGAGATCATCGAAGCGGTGCAGCTGCCGATAGAGGCGCGCGAGCGCGGCGTTGGAGGCGTCGTGCCCGGGGTCGATCGCGATGACCTCCTCGAACGTCGCCGCCGCCTTCTCGTGGTCGACGAACTCCTCTTCCTGCATGCCGCCGATGCGCTCGAGCAGCGCGATGCGCTGCCGCGGGGTCGCCGCGAGCTCGATCTGCGTGCGCAGGTTGAGCATCAGCTCCTGGTACTTGCCGACGCGCGCGTAGAGGCGCTCGAGCCCCTTGAGCGCGCCGAGATGCCGCGGCTCGACGGCGAGCGCCTCCTCGAAGCGGAGCTGCGCCTTGCCCGCGTCCGTGAGCCGATCGTCGTAGAGCTCCGCGAGGTGACAGAGGGTCTCGACCTTCTCTTCACCGCGCTGATTCTTGGCCTTGCCGTCGAGCAGCGCGACGAGCTCAGCCCAGTTTTGCCCGCGCGCGAAGAGGTCCTCGAGCGCCGCGCTCGCCTTCGGGTGCACGGGGTCCTCGGCGAGGACGAGCTTGTAGATCTCGGTCGCGCGGCTCGCGTCGTTGAGCTTGCCGCCGATGACCTCGGCCGCCTCGACGCGCGTGTCGCGCGCCTTGGCCGGGCTCGACGCGGCGTCCGCGCGGCGAAGCAAGATGGTGACGAGATCCGGCCACGCCTGCGCCTTGCGATAGAGCGTGATCGTGCCGTCGAGCGCAGCCTCGTTGGCCGGGTCGAGGCCGAGCGCCTGCGAGTAGCAGGGGAGCGCGAAGTCCGGGCGCTGCAGCTTCTCGGCGTACCAGCCGCCCATCAGCGTGTAGAGGCGCGTCGTGACCGCCGGGTCGCCGGCCTCCTGCACGGACTCGCTGAGCGTCGTCATCGCGTCGTTCCAGCGCTCCGGGTTCGAGCCGGCGAGGCGCTCGATCTCGCGCACCGTCTTGTCGTCCGCCGGATCCTCGGCGAGCGCCTGCACCCAGGCGACGAAGGCGTTGTCCGGCTGGGCGAGCTTCTCCTCGTAGAGCGAGGCGATCTCGTGCAGCACGCTCGCGCGCTCGCGGCCCTCCTCTGCGCGGCCGACCTTCTCGAGCAGCAGCTCGACGAGCCCCTCGATGTTGCCGCTGTGCCGGCGCAGCTCTTCGACGCCGATCTGCGCGATCTCGTCGGACTCGTCGACCTCGAGGATGCGCAGGTACGCGGCCTCGGCGCGGGCGTTGTCCTTGCGCTCATGCTCCTCGATGCGCGCGACGCGGAAGAGCAGCGCCTTCTTCGCCTCGGCGTCCTCCGTCTTGATCGCTGCCTCGTCGAGCACGGCGAGCGCGCGCTCCCACTCGTGCGCCGGCCCGGCGATGCGCTCGAGCGCGACCGCGAGCTCTTCGTTGCCCGGCTCGAGCAAGAGCAGCTCCTTGGCCGCGTCGAACTCCCGGACGTCGAAGTTCGTCTTCTCTGCCGGCGGACGCATCGACTGCCGCGCGAGCGCGTCCATCGCCTCACGGATCGCGACGGCCGACGGGTAGCGCTCGGCGGGGTCCTTCGCGAGCGCGCGCAGCACGATCTCGTCGAGCTCCCTGGTCACCCAGCCGCGCGGCGCGGCGGTGCTCGGCGCGGGCGGCGCGTCGGCGACGTGCTTGAGCACGAGGTCGATCGCGCTCTTGCCGGTGAACGGCGTCTTGCCGGAGAGCACCTCGAAGAGCAGCACGCCGAACGCGTAGACGTCGGTGCGCGCGTCGAGCGTCGCGCCGTGCGCCTGCTCGGGCGACATCGCCTTCGCGGTGCCGAAGAGCGGCAGCACGCCCGTCTTGTCGGCGACCGCGTGCGTGCGCGCGAGGAGGCGATCGGTGCCGCCGTCCATCAGCACGCCGCTGAGCTCGGTGCGCAGGCCGTCCGCCGAGGTCGGGCGCACGACGAAGACGTTCTCTGCCTTCACGTCGCCGTGCACGAGCCCGCGCGCGTGGAGCGCGTCGAGCGCGTCGAGCACCCCGCGCAGCACGGGGCGCGCCTCGTTGAAGTGCATCGGACCGACGCGCCCGATACGCGCCGAGAGCGTCTGCCCCTCGACGTACTGAGTCGCCACCCACGGGCGCCCATCGGGGAGCTGCCCGACGCCGAGCACCGGCGCGAGCGTCCCGCACTTCACGCTCCGCAGGACGCGCGACACGGTGAGAAAGCGCTGCACCGCCGCGCGATCTCGCGCGTATTGCCCGCGCACGACCTTGAGCGCGGCGCGCACGGTCTCGTCGCCGTCCTTGCGCTCGCCGAAGTAGACGACGCCGAGCCCGCCCTCGCCGAGCTTCTTCACGACGCGGAAGCCGCCGAGCGTCGAGCCCGGCGCGAGGTCCTCGTCGAGCGTGCCCGCGTACACCTGCTGCACGCGCACATCGACGCCCTGCGCCGAGTAGAGCAGCGCATCGACGAGCGCCTCGAGCGCGTCCTCCTTCGCGCAATGGTCGACGAGCGCGCGCGCGAAGGCGCCCTTGCCCGAGGTGCTCCCGACCGACTCCGGGTCGAAGCCGAGCAGGTCCGTGCTCAGTCGCTTCAAGCCGTCGAGATCGAAGTGCTTCTCCAACTCACCGCGGAGGAGATCCGTAGTCGCAGTCATCGTAGTTTTGCTCTGTTCGCTCGGAGTTCGGGTGACGGGTCGCGGAGGTTACAACTTTGCGTCGAGCGGGCCAAGGATCGGATGGAGGGCCAAGCCGGGGCGCTGTCGCCGCCTGAGACTCGACGCGCTCGACCCCCTGCGAGCCTCGCGGGTCGAGTGCGCTGCGCGCGCTCAGTCCGACGACGCGGGTGGCCGGCGACTCGCTACGCGCGCAGAGCCCGGCGCTGCTCGAGGAGCCCTCGGACGCGCGCGATCAGGCCGTCCCGGGTGAACGGCTTCGCGAGGTAGGAGCCTTCGGTGAACGCCTGATGGTGGGGCGCGCTCGACTCCGGGGCGTGCGCGGAGATGAACAGCACAGGAAGCCCCGGACGCAGCGCCGTCAGGCGGTGGGCGAGGTCGAAGCCGCTCTCGCCGGGCATCACGACGTCCGTCACGAGGAGGTCGACGGGCGCCGCGTCGCGCTCGACGATCGCCACCGCGATCGCCGCGCTCGCGGCCTCGACCACGGAGTACCCGGACTCCCGCAGCAGGCGAGCCGTGACCGCCCGGACGCGCGGCTCGTCGTCGACGAGCAGCACGGTCTCGCTGCCGTCGGCCACCTGCCGACGCGCCTCGGTCGCGGCGTGAGCATCCACCGCCGGCTCCGCCGCGCGGAGGTGGATGGCGAACTGCGTGCCGACCCCGAGCGCGCTCTCGACGGCGATGAAGCCGCCCGCGCGCGCGATGGCCTCCTCGACGATCGAGAGCCCGAGCCCAGTGCCCTTGCCGACCGACTTCGTCGAAAAGAACGGCTCGAAGATGTGCGCGAGGGTCGCCGCGTCGATCCCGATGCCGGTGTCCGCCACGGTCAGCCGGACGTACTCGCCCGGCTCCGCTGACCCACGCAGCCGTGGGTCGCCCGCCGGCACCTCGACGTGCGCGGTCCCGATCGTCACGCAGCCGCCGTCCGGCATCGCGTCGCGCGCGTTGACGACCAAGTTGACGACCACCTGCTCGAGCTGCGCGCGGTCGGCGCGGACCCACGCCGCGCGCGTGCCGGGGCGCAGGACCAGCTGCACGCGGTCGCTCGCCAGGCTGCGGAGCATCGCGCCGAGGCTGCTCACCAGCCCATCGACCTCCACCGCGCCCGGCTCGAACGCGTGGGAGCGCCCAAACACCAGCAAGCGCCGCGTCAACGTGGAGGCGCGCGTCGACGCGTCGAGGATCGCCCGCACGTCCTCGCGCCGCTCGTCGTCGTCTGCGAAGGTGCGGAAGTCAAAGACTGTAGCGGAACTCTCCCTTCGAGACGCCGCGGGCGTCGCGCCCCGACGATTGACGTCCTCCGAGCCGGCCTCAGATCGCCGGAATGCCGAGCATCCGCTTCGAGCCCGCCAACGTCACGCTCGAGGTCGCCGTCGGTCAGCGCCTGGTGGACGTCAGCGATCAGCACCCGGAGACCGAGGTCCCGTACTCGTGTCGCTCGGCGAGCTGCGGGACCTGCCGCGTCCGCGTGCCCGTCGGCCTCGAGGCGTTCGCCCCACCCGAGGACGAGGAGCTCGACGTGCTCGACCTCTTCGGCGACGGCCCGGACACGCGCCTCTGCTGTCAGCTGCGCGTCGTCGCGGAGGTGCCGCGCGCGGTCCTCTGCGTCGTCGCGCCCTGACCCCACCGCTCGTCTTGCGCGCCCACTCGGTTGCGAGCCTGCACGCCCGGACTGCGCGGGTGAAACGCGGGAGCCCGCGCCGAGCGTGTCTCGCGCGGAGAACATCCACGAATAGTGGCTGATTGCTGCGCTCGTCGGGCGTGGCACGCCGCGTGTATAGCCGCGGTGCGATGCTAGGCACTCTGGAACTGCTCGCTCGCGACGGAAGCGCGGTCGGACGTCCCAGACAAGCGCGCGCGTCCCACGCCGCGACCCACGTCGGGCGGCGCGAGGACAACCAGGACTCCGTGCTCGCCGACGACGAGACGCGCCTCTACGTCGTCGCCGATGGGCTCGGCGGGCGCCCGGGCGGCGCCGTCGCGAGCAAGCTGGCCGTCGACGAGGTGAGCCGCGTCGTCCGCCGCTGCAGCGACGTGACGAGCGAGGACACCGTTCAGCTGCGCATCGACCTGCACAGGAGCCCCGAGGAGAGCCTCCTCGAGCACGCCGTGCGGAGCGCCCATCGCGCCGTGATCCGCCGCCGCGAGGGCGAGTACGCCGAGATGGCGACCACCGTCGCCGCGCTCCACCTGACGGGCGGCATCGCGGTGATCGCGCACGTCGGCGACAGCCGCGTCTATCGCCTGCGCCGCGGGCTGCTCGAGCTGCTCACGCGGGACCACTCGCTGGTCAACGAGCGCCAGGACGCCGGCACGCCGCTCCCTCCCGAGGAGCACGAGAGCCACTCGCACATCGTCATGCGCGCGCTCGGCGTGCTGCGCAGCGCGGAGCCGGACCTCCGCTGCGTCGCGGCGCAGTCGGGCGACACGTTCTTGCTGTGCTCCGACGGGCTCCACGGCGTGCTGCCCGAGACCCGCATCGCGGAGCTCCTCGGGCGCGCCGAGCCCGAGCTCGCGGCCGAGCGCCTGGTGTGGTCCGCCTACGCGGCGAACTCGCAGGACAACATCAGCGCCGTCGTCGTCCGCGTCCCCTGAGGCGCCCCGAGAACTTTCGCTTGCCTACAGGCGATCGCGCGCTTTCGGACGTTTACAGCGGAGCGCTTCCGCGATAGTTTCACGCCCGATGACAAAGCGGATCGGGCTCCTCGTAGGCTGGGAAAACACCTTTCCTCCGGCGTTCCTCGACAGGCTGAATGCCCACGCGGGCGTCCATGCCGAGCTCGCCAAGATCGGCGGCACGGGCGAACGCTTCGAGAAGAAGTACGACGTCCTCGTCGACCGCATCAGCCATGAGGTGCAGCACTACAGGCTGCACCTGAAGGCGGCGCAGCTCGCGGGCACGTACGTGATCAACGACCCCCTCTGGTGGTCGGCGGACGACAAATTCTTCGGCTTCTCGATGGCGGCCAAGCTCGGCTGCGCGGTCCCGAAGACCATCCTGCTCCCGCAGCGGGACTACATCCCGTCGATCGACAAGACGCGCTCGCTGCGCAACCTCGAGTTCCCGCTCGATTGGAAGGCGATCACCGACTACGTCGGCTTCCCCGCGTTCCTCAAGCCGGCGGAGGGCGGCGGCTGGAAGAACGTCACCAAGGTGCACAACGAGGCGGAGCTGCTCGCGGCCTACAACGTGTCCGGCACGCTCGTGATGACGCTGCAGGAGTGCATCGAGTTCGACGACTTCGTGCGCTGCATCTGCCTCGGCCGCGACATGGTGCTGCCGATTCGCTGGGATCCGCACCGGCGCAGCTACCTCGTCGAGTCGGGCTTCTTCCCGAAGCAGCTCGGGCAGCGCGTCGTCGATGACGCGTGGAAGATCTGCAACGCGCTCGGCTACGACATGAACAGCGTCGAGTTCGCGATCAAGGACGGCGTGCCGTACGCGATCGACTTCACGAACCCCGCGCCCGACATGGACTATCACTCCATCACTCCGCACTACTTCGACATCGTGGTCGAGGAGATGGTCAAGCTCACGCTGCGCGTCGCGAGCGAGGGCCGCACCCCGCGCGTCCCGTACAATTTCGGCGACTTCCTGCCGGGCGGCGCGCGCTCGACCGAGCTCGGTCCGATCGCCCGCATCCTCGCCGCGGGCGGAGATCCGGGCGCCGCGACGGGCGGCGGCGTAGTGGCTCGTTGATCGCATGAGCAACGAACGCTATTCGCATCCACCGCGCGGCGTCCCGAGCGCGACCGACGGGCCCCGCGCGTTCAAGTCTTCCCCGCCGCTGACCGGCGTCGACGAGCTGAAGCGCTACCACGAGCTTCAGCACGTCCTCGAGGAGCGCTGGCGCCTGCTGCGCGACATCGACGCTGGCCCGCGCGACGTCGTCGTCATCCCGTCCCTCTCGCTCGACGGCTTCGCGGCCTCCTCCATCCCGGGCTTCCATCTCTACGAAGAGCGCATGCTCTTCACGCTGATGCTGCTGCGCCACCCGCGCGCGCGCCTCGTGTACGTGACGTCGCAGCCGGTGCATCCCTCGGCGCTCGACTATCAGATCGCGCTGCTCACCGGCATCCCGACGGCGCACGCGCGCGAGCGGCTCACGCTCCTCGCCTGTCACGACGCCTCGCCGCGTCCGCTGACCGAGAAGATCCTCGAGCGCCCCCGGCTCATCGAGCGCATCCGGCGCGCGATCGATCCGTCGCACGCGCACATGACCTGCTTCGCGGTCACGCACCGCGAGCGCAGCCTCGCCGTGCAGCTCGGGATCCCGCTCTACGGCGTCGACCCGGAGCTCGCGCACCTCGGGAGCAAGAGCGGCTCGCGCAAGGTCTTCCGCAAGGCGGGCGTCGCGATGGCGCCCGGCGTCGAGGACATCCGCAGCGAGGGCGAGATCGCCGAGGCGGTCGCCGACCTCTGGGAGGCCGACGACTCGATGCGCCGCGTGTGCGTCAAGCACAACGAGGGCTTCAGCGGCGAGGGCAACGCGCTGCTCGACCTCGAGCCGATCCGCGAGGTCGCTCCTGGCGAGGCCTCGCACACCTCGCGCGTCGACGCGGTGCTCGGGCACCTCGGCGCGCTGCGCCCGGTCGCCGAGCACGAGAGCGCGCGCGGCTTCTTGCAGGGCATGGAGCGCATGGGCGGCGTCGTCGAGGCGTGGGTCGAGGGCGTCGTCAAGCGCTCGCCGAGCGCGCAGCTTCGCGTCAACCCGCGCCTCGAGCTCGAGGCGCTCTCGACGCACGATCAGATCCTCGCGGAGGACGGCCAGACGTACCTCGGCTGCACCTTCCCGGCCGACGCCGACTACCGCCTCGCCATCCAGGAAGACGCGCTCAAGGTCGGGCGCGTGCTCCGCGACGAGGGCGCGCTCGGGCGCTTCTCGGTGGACTTCCTCACGGTCGAGCGCAGCCCCGGCAAGTGGGATCAGCTCGCCATCGAGATCAACCTGCGCATGAGCGGCACCACGCACCCGCTGATGACGCTGCAGATGCTCTCGCACGGGCACTACGACGCGAAGAGCGGCGAGTACTTCACCGCCCGCGGCGAGCCCCGCTGCTACATCGCGACCGACGCGCTCGCGCACCCCAACTACCGCGGGCTGCTCGTCGAGGATCTGCTCGACGTCGCCGCGGTGCACGGGCTGCACTACCGCCCCTGGATGGACAAGGGCGTCGTCTTCCACCTCTCCGGCGCGCTCTCGCAGTACGGCAAGGTCGGCGTGATCGCGGTCGGCGCGACGCCTCAGGAAGCCAGAGACTGGTTCGACGCGACGCGCACCGCGCTCGACTCGGAGACGGGCGCCACGGGCGTCGTCCCCGTGCACCACGGCCGCACGACCTGGCCCGCGGGCTGAGCGAAGCGGCGCGCGATGCAGTCTCTCCGTTCGCGCGGCCTGCCGCTCGCCTCGGCCGGCGTGCAGGTCGAGACGCTGCGCGGCCTCTCGACGCTCCCGACCTTCGAGGCGACGCTCGCGCAGCGGGGCCTCGCGCCGCTGCGCCGCGGCAAGCCGAGCGTGCTGCAGCTGAACGTCGGCAAGCTCTGCAACCAGACCTGCGCGCACTGCCACGTCGACGCGGGCCCCGATCGCCGCGAGGTGATGACGCGAGAGACGATGGAGGACTGCCTCCGCGCGCTCGCCGCGACGGATATCCCCGCCGTCGATCTCACGGGCGGCGCGCCCGAGCTGAACCCCAATTTTCGCTGGCTCGTCGAGCAGGTCCGCGCGCTCGGGCGGCACGTGATCGATCGCTGCAACCTGACGATCCTCGAGACGCCGACGCACCGTGATCTGCCCGAGTTCTTCGCGAAGCACGAGGTCGAGCTGCTCTGCTCCCTGCCGCAGGTCGCGCAGGCGTGCACCGATCAGCAGCGCGGCGATGGCGTGTTCGAGAGCTCGCTCCGTGGGCTGCGGCGCCTGAACGAGGTCGGCTACGGCAAGGGCGGCGCGCTGCGCCTCGTGCTCGTCAGCAACCCGGTCGGCGCGTCGCTGCCGGGCCCGCAAGCGGCGCTCGAGCGCGAGTGGAAGCACGAGCTGCGGCGGCTCTACGAGCTCGAGTTCGACGCGCTCTACACGATCACGAACATGCCCGTCAGCCGCTACCTCGAGTGGCTCGAGCGCACCGAGAAGCTCGTCCCCTACCTCGAGGAGCTCGTCGGCGTGTTCAACCCTGCGGCGGCTGCGGGCGTGATGTGCGCGACCACGATCAACGTCGGCTGGGACGGCGCGCTCTACGACTGCGACTTCAACCAGCAGCTCGAGCTCCCGCTCGGCGCCGGCGCGCCGCGACACGTCCGAGACCTCGACGCCCGCGCGTTCGAGGGCGACGCGATCGCGGTCAGTCGGCACTGCTACGGCTGCACCGCGGGCGCTGGCTCGTCCTGCGGCGGCGCGACGGTCGGCAGCTAGCGCGCAGCGCCGCGAGCGCACACCACCGCGGCGCCAGCGTATGCTGCGGCGCCTTGCCGAAGCACGACGACGACGAGCCGAAGAGCGCTCACCCGAACTACATCACGCCCGCGGGCTACGAGCGGCTGACGCGTGAGCTCGGCACGCTCGGCGACGAGCGCGCGCGCGTCGTGCTCGAGGTGACCGCCGCGGCGGCGCAGGGCGATCGCTCGGAGAACGCCGAGTACCTCTACGGCAAGCGCAGGCTCCGGCAGATCGACTCGCGGATGCGCTTTCTGCGCAAGCGCATCGAGGTCGCGGTGCCGATCGATCCCGCGACGCCGCGCGGCGAGCGCGTCTTCTTCGGCGCGACGGTCGTGCTCGAGGACGAGGACGGGCGGCAGACTCGGCATCAGCTCGTCG
>CAIUAC010001107.1 GCA_903896985.1 uncultured Sandaracinus sp. | reverse complement strand
CCTTGCGCGCGACCATCGCGTCGCGGTCGGCCAGCTTGCCGATGTAGCAGGCGAGGTTCTCGTTGCACTCCACCGCCACGGCGAGCGCCTTCGCGTTCTGCGTGGTGAACTGCTCCTTGAGGCCCGCGGGGGCATCCTCGTCCCCGCCCGCGTCCGCGCCGGGCTCCGCCGCGATCAGCGCCTGGGCCTGCGCCGCCTCGGCCGCGTTGGCGAACATCGAGAACGCGTTGAGCGCGATGACGCGGATGTCCGGAAGCTCTTCTTCCGGCGCCTTCGCCGTGTCGAGGAGGAACGGCTGGACGCCCGGATCCATCAGGTGCTGCATGGCGCGGAGCACCTGCATGCGCGTCTGCTTGTCGGCCTTGTCGTAGACCGAGCGGATCGCCGTCCGGATGCGCACGGTGTCCGCCTCTGCGTGGTGGATGCGCGCGAGCCCGATGGCGCCGCCGAGGCGCCGCGCGCCGCTGATCGCCTGCGTCGCCGGGTTCGCCTCGTCGACGACGGCGGTCTCCGCGATGAGCGGCTCGATCGCCTCGGGCATCCCGAGCTCACCGAGCGTGTAGGTCGCGTCCGCGGCCGTGATCATCTGAACGCTCATCATGTCGGCGGCCGTCGGGTTCGCAGCGTGAACCGCCGCGAGGTATTGCGTCGCGATGGCGTTCGCGTCGGCGTTGCGGCCGGCGAGCACCTCGAGGAGCGGGGCGAGGGCCGCGCGGCCGACGCCGACGAGGCCGAGCGCGGCGACGTCGTTCGAGCGGCGCTGCGGCGCCTTGGTGTCGAAGAGGTAGAGGCCCTTGAGGAGCGCGGGCACCGACGTGTCCGCGTGGATCTTCGCGACCTGCTCGAAGGCGAGGATGTTGATGAGGAAGTTCTGGCTCTCGCTCTGCCGCGTCGCGACGGCGACGAGCGCGTCGGTCGCGGAGGGATGCTGCATGTTGCCGAGCGCGCGGATGAACTCGATGCGCATCCGGTTGTCGACGGGGCGCGCATCCTGAACGCTCGTGAGCGCGTCAGCGAGCGCGGCGACGAGCTCCGGCTTCTTGTCGTCGGTGAAGGGCGTCTGCTGGATGGTCTGAGCGGCGCTGATCGCCTGCTCCTCGCTGACCTCGGCGCGCCACTTCAGCGCTTCCTTCAGAGCGGGCAGCGAGCGCGGATCGCGCATCTCGCGCAGTAGACTGAGCACCGCGGTGCGCGTCTGATTGTCCTCGGGGTGCCCGATGTAGATGTCGATCAGCGGCTGAATGATCTGGTCGGTGATCTCCTTCACCGCCGGGTCCTGCCGGTTGCCGTTCTTGTCGGCGAGAACCTTCGTGTAGATACGAGTGAGGTTGCTCGTCGAGTGCTCGCGCCGGACGGGGTCCGTGAGCTCCTTGGCGAGGCCCACCGGATCGTTCTCGTCGGCGTGACAGGCAGCCAGAGCGAGCATCGCGGTGCTCACCAGCGCGCTGAGGACGACGCCATACACGACTTTGCTCATGATCTGCCGCTGCCCTGCTTGACGCATCGCGCTGCCTCCGGGTCCGTTCGCCCCCCTCCGCGGCGGAAGATTCCCCTGGCGGAACGGGCATTTGGCCGACTTTCGGGGCAGAGCTTGCAGCGAGCGCGAACCGGTGTCAACGGCCGATCACGCGCGGCGCTGGCTCGGTCGGCTCCAGCTCCCAGACCAGGTCCACCGTGCCCTCGGGGCCCGTAAAACGCAGGGTAATCCGGTGCGCGTCGGGCGCGATCGTGGACGAACCGTCCGGGCGACGCGCTGGGAACGCGAGGCGGAAAGCCTGGCGAAACGGCGTGATGTGATAGTAGCCGCGCTCATTGGCGCCGGGCCGTGGGACCCGGACGAGCTCCGTCGGAGCGATGGTCGCGCCCCGGTCGTCGACGAGCACGACCCGCCACGCAGCGCGCTCGCTCGTCAGGTCGCTCTCGCGCCAGTCGTGGCCCGCGATCGTCACGAAGAAGCGGTGCGTCGTCTCCGCGTCGGCGAGCGAGGCACGCAGGAGCTCGGTCCGCTCGGCGGTGTCGAGGCTGTAGTCGCTCGCGTAGCGGACGATGTACGCCCAACGATGCTCCCAAGACTGAAACGTGGCGCTGACGTGGAGCGTGTCCTGGAGCTTCGAGAGCTCGAAGCCGTTCTCGTCGCGCGTCCACGCCGCGTAGAGGCGGTCGTAGTCCTCCGGCGTGAAGGCGCGGGGCGCCGGGCGCATCGAGAGCACCGCCGTGCCGCCACACGCGGACGTACCCACCAACGTGCCCGCGAGAGTCGCCGAGACGACGAGCGCACGCACGAGGACGCTGACGGCTGAGGCGCGCATCACGGCGGGATGAAGTCGTTGCGCGTGAACACGGAGACCAGCGGCAAGCCGGCGGCCTCGATGGCGTCGCTCCCGCCCTCGAGGCGATCGACGAGCGCGACGACGCCGACGACCTTGAGGCCGCGCGCGCGCAATTTCTCGACGGCTTTCAGCGTCGAGCCGCCCGTCGTGATCACGTCTTCGAGCACGACGACGGGCGCGCCGGCGGGGAGATGCGCATCCCCCTCGAGCAACCGCTTGCTCCCGTGATCCTTCGCGTCCTTGCGCACGTAGATCGCGTCGAGCCCACGACCTCGCTGAAAGGAGACGAGCGCGACGGCCGACGCGAGCGGACAGCCCCCGAGCTCCACACCGGCGACGGCGACGGGCGCCTCGCTGAACGAAGCGAGCGCAGCGAGCATCCGGGCCCCGACGAGCGCGTGCCCTTCGGCGAGCAGCACGGTCTGCTTG
>CAIUAC010001106.1 GCA_903896985.1 uncultured Sandaracinus sp. | reverse complement strand
GAGCTGCGCGAGCACGCGCGGGAGCCACTCGCCGGGCTCCGGCGGCGCGAAGACGACGAGGCTCGCCGGGCCTTCGCGGTCGGCGCGCGCGAGGAACGCAGCGAGCCCCGCCGCGCCGCGCTCGCGCTGAGCCGCGCTCCGCACGACCAGCGACACGGCCTCCGACACGACCGAGGTGCCCGCCGCGTCGCCGCCGTCCGCGCCGAACACCCACTCCGCGCCGAGCGCGTGCGTCTCGAGCGCGACGCGCGCGGCGCCCGCGGTGGCGTCGTCTCCCGGCCCCGCGACGAGGTACGCGACCGTGCGCCGCGCCTGCACGAGCGCCTTCTCGTGCCGACGGACCATCAGCTTCCCCGTGCGGGCGAAGACCTTCCAGTGGATGAAGCGCGCCGGATCGCCGGGCGCGTAGCGACGCAGCTCGATGCGGTCGCCCTCCTCGACGCCGAGCGGATGCGGCTGATCGTCGCCGCCCGCGAACGACGCGAGGGCCGGCACCGAGCGGAGCGCGCCCGCCGTCGGCACGACGACGACCTCGAGCGCGTCGTCCTTGCGCAGCGCGAGCCGCGCGAGCCCGAGCGCGTCCTCGACGATGAGCCGCCGACGCAGCCCGCGATGCTCGCCGCGCTCCTGCGCGACGACCTCCTCGACCAGCTTGCCGAAGCGCCGCTGCGGCACGACGCGCACGCCCTCCGGCCGCTCCCACTCCCAGCGCACCTGCACGAGCGGCAGCCACCACAGCGACGGCACGACGAGGCCCGTCGGGGCCCGCCGGCGCGTCTCGAGGCGCAGCGCGCCGCCCCCGTCGCTCGTCGTGCGCAGCCTGCGCAGCTTGAGCACCAGCGCCGCGAGCGACACCAGCACGACCGCGACGACGGGCAGCCCGAGCCCCGCGTAGCCGACCACGAGCAGCACGAGATCGAGCTGCTCGACCCCGAAGAAGCGCCTCGCCGCGTACGCCGTCGCGGCGACGAGCAGCCCGAGCGGCGTCGCCGGAAACAGGTCCGCGACGCGCCGTCCGACTCGGAGCGCGGCCCGCGCGACGCGCCCCGACGCCGCCCTCCACCGCGCTCTTCGCTCGCCTCTCATCGATGGTCCCGCGGAGCCTGACACCGCCCCCGGGGGAAGCCAACGCGCGCCGGCGCCCGCTCGGCTACCATCGCGCCGTGATCCTGCACGCTGCCCCCGTGATGCTCGGCGCGCTCTGCGTGCTCGCCATCGCCTACCGCTACTACTCCGCCTTCATCGCGGCGAAGGTGCTCGTCCTCGACGACGCGCGCACGACGCCCGCGCACACGCTGCGCGACGGGCACAACTTCGTGCCGACGAGCAAGTGGGTGCTCTTCGGGCATCACTTCGCCGCGATCAGCGGCTCGGGTCCGCTGATCGGGCCGACGCTCGCCGCGCAGTTCGGCTTCGCGCCGGGCTTTCTGTGGCTCCTCGCGGGCGTCGTGCTCGCGGGCTCGGTGCACGACTTCGTCATCCTCACCGCGTCCATGCGCAAGAACGGGCGCTCCCTCGCGGAGCTGGTGCGCGACGAGCTCGGCGTCGTCCCGGGCATCGTCGCCGTGATCGCGATCCTCGCGGTGATCGTCGTGGCGATCTCCGGGCTCGGCATCGTCGTCGTCGGCGCGCTCGCGGAGAGCGCCTGGGGCACGTTCACCGTCGGCGCGAGCATCCCCATCGCGCTCTTGATGGGGCTCTACACCTACAAGCTCGCCCCCGGGCCCAACGCCGTCCGCAACGCGACGATCGCCGGCATCGCGCTGCTGCTGCTCGCGCTCGTGTTCGGCAAGCACGTGCAGGACACTCCCGCGCTCGCGGAGCACTTCCGCTTCTCGAGGACGACGATCACGCTCGTCATCGCGGGCTATGGCTTCGTCGCGTCGGTGCTCCCTGTGTGGATGTTGCTGTGTCCGCGCGACTACCTCTCGAGCTACCTGAAGATCGGCACGATCGCGCTGCTCGTCGGGGGAGTGCTCCTCGTCAATCCGCGCATCGAAGCCCCGATGTTCAGCGAGTGGATCGGCGGCGGCGGGCCGATCATCAAGGGGCCGCTCTTTCCGTTCGTCTTCGTCACCATCGCGTGCGGCGCGATCAGCGGCTTTCACGCGCTCGTGTCGAGCGGCACGACGCCGAAGATGATCAGCAAGGAGAGCGACGCGCGCCTGATCGGCTACGGCGCGATGTTGATGGAGGGGCTCGTCGGGCTGACGGCGCTGATCGCCGCGACGAGCCTGCCCGTCGACGACTACCTCGCGATCAACACCGACCCCAAGGTCGCCGTCGTCGCAGAGGGCGCCGCACCGGGCCTGTTTCGCGCAGACGAACTCCCGCGCGTGCTCGCGCAGCTCAATGGCGTCGACCGCGCGGCGCTCGGGGTCGCGCGCGGCGATACCGTCGCTGCGCTCCGCGGCAGAGAGGTCCCGCTCTCGGTCGCGCTCTCACTCTCGAATACCACGCTCGCCGCAGGCGGATATCACGTCGACCCGGCGGAGAGCGCGCCCGTCACGCTGACGCACGACGACTTCGCGCGACTCGGCATCTCGGTGACGGATCTGCCGCGCCTCGCCGCGAGCAGCAACGAGCGCATCGCCGCGCGCACGGGCGGCGGCGTGTCGCTCGCCGTCGGCATGGCGCGCATCTTCGCCGGCGTCCCCTTCGTGCGCAGCCTCGGGGACCTGGTCGCGTACTGGTACCACTTCGCGATCATGTTCGAGGCGCTGTTCATCTTGACGACGATCGACACCGGCACGCGCGTCGGGCGCTTCCTCGTGCAGGAGGTCCTCGGCAAGCTCGCCAAGCCGCTCGGGCGCTCGGACAGCCTGCCCGCCGGCGTGCTCGCGACGCTGCTCGTCGTGGGCGGCTGGACTGCCTTCCTGCTGACTGGCTCGGTGCAGACCATCTGGCCGATGTTCGGCATCGCCAATCAACTGCTCGCGGTCGTCGCGCTCGCCGTCGGCACGACGTATCTGCTGCGCGAGCGCGGCGGCAAGCCGGCGCTGCTCACCTTCCTGCCGTTGTGCTTTCTGACGACGACGACCCTGACCGCGGGCGTCCAAGGCATCTGGCGCATCTACCTGCCGCTCGCCGCGAGCGCGGATCCGAAGAAGGCGCTCCAAGGCTGGTCGAGCACAGCCTTCACCGCCGTGCTGCTCGTCTGCGTCGTGTTCCTGCTCGGCG
>CAIUAC010001105.1 GCA_903896985.1 uncultured Sandaracinus sp. | reverse complement strand
GGGGCGGCGTCAACGACTGTGAGCGACGGCGCGGCGGCGCTGTCTCGGCGGGATGGTGGGTCACAAAATAGGCTTGCCGCTGTTTGATGAGCGTGCAATCCTCGATTATTGCTGTAAACAGGCGGGGAGGTTTGAGTGGAAAGTCAGCTCACTTCTAAATCAGTCGCAGGGATGGAAAGCGTCGCGGCACGGGCCAGCACCGAGCAAGAGGGGCGCAAGCGCCAGGTCCTCGGGCGGAACGCTGCCTTCGCGTCGCTCCCGGGCGACGTACTCGCGGACGTGGTGCGCAAGAGCGTGCTCGTGCGCTTCCCGAGACGCCGCGTGCTCTACGACGCGGCCGATCAGGCGCAGTCCGTCTACGTCGTGGCCGCTGGTCGCGCGCGGATCGTGCGCAACGGCCCGGAAGAGCGCGCTCTGACGCTCGCCTATCGGGGGCCCGGGGAGCTCGTCGGAGAGACGGGCCTCGGGAACGGCGGAAGCCATCACGACACCGCGCTCGCCCACGAGCAGCTCGAGGCGGTCAAGGTGCCGTATCGCCTCGTGGCGAAGCTCCTCGAGACGCACGCCGGCTTCGGCCACCGCGTGCTCGTCATCGTGAGCGCGCGTCGGCGCGCCGCCGAAGCGCGGGTCGAGGCGCTGCTCTCACGCACCGTCGAGTCGCGGGTCGTCGAGTTCCTGCTCGAGGCGGCCGAGAACTACGGCATCCCCGAGTCGCGGGGCACGCTGATCGGCGTGAAGTTCACCCACATGGAGATCGCCAGCTACGTCGGCTCCACGCGGGAGACCGTGACCCTGACGCTCGGCGACCTCAAGCGGCGCAAGCTCGTCATCTTCGACCACCGTCGCATCGTGCTGGTCGACTCCGAGGGCCTCAAGGCCCTCGTGGTGTAGCCGTCGCTCGGGCCCGGCCGAGCCTGGGGTCGAGCCGACCCCGGGCGCGCTAGGCGCTCACAGATCGCCCTCGTTCGCCAGGCGTTCGCGCATCTTGGCGAGGAGGGCGTCGATCCCGTTGCGGACGACGATCCGGTGGAACTGCGAGCGGTAGTTGCGCACCAGGCTGACGCCGTCGGTCGCGACGTCGAAGACCCGCCAAGCGCCAGCGACCTGGTGCAGCGAGTAGTCGATGCTGACCTCGGGCTCACGGCCGTTCGAGCGCGACCGCGCCACGGTGCGGACCGTGACCCCCGTCGCACCGGCGTCCGCGCTGACGTAGCGGACCTCGTAGTCGACCGTGCTCTCGAGGCTCTTCTGGTAGCTACGCTCCACGAGCTGCCGCAGCAGCGCCTCGAAGGCGGCGCGCTGAGCCGGCGTCGCCTGCGCCTCGTGCTCGCCGAGCGCCCGATGCGCGAGCTCCGTGTAGTCGAGCAGCTCGCTGAGCGCGTGCGTGAGCTGCGTCTTGCGCGCCTCCACCGCCGCCGTGCCGCGCACGGGGTGCCGCATCAGCTGCTGCACCTGGGTGTGTTGGCTGCGCAGGTAGGCTTGGGCGGCGCTCGCGTCCTGGGCGTGCGCAGCGCTGCCGGCGAGCGCGGCCAGGGCGAGGACGAGCGAGAGCACCATGGAGAGGAGGCGGGACATCTGGAGTTCCTGTCGCATCGTCAGTTCGGACGTCCGCATCGCTGCGGTCATTCAATGGCGCTCAGGGCGCGTCGGCCGCGGCGTCGCAGCGGCGCTCCCAGGCGTCGGCCGCGAGCACCTCCGTGCCCGTCGCGCGCTCGAGCTTCGCGGTCGCGACGTTGACGTCCTGGATCGCCTGCACGTGGCTGAAGCGGGCGCTGAAGTAGGCGCGGACGGCGTCGACGAGGTCGCGCGGCTCGACGGTGCCGACCTGATACGCCTGCGCCGCGGCGACGAACCAGGCGCGCGTCTCGCGATGTCCACGGCCCCAGGCTTGCTCGCGTCGGCGCGCGTCGCCTAGCTCCTCGAACACGGTCGCGACCTCGAGATCGAGCCCGGCGTCGGCCTCGTCGAGGCGATCGCGCACCTCGAGGAGCTCCTCGTCGGCGCGCGCGCTGCGCCGGTTGGCGCCGTAGAGGTCGAGCGACCAGCGGGCGACCAGCCCTGCGCCGAGCGACGGCGCGTTCGCCGGGTCCGGGATGAACGGGTTGCTCTGGTTCGTGATGCCCGGCGTCCACGTGTAGCCGGCCGTCAGCGCGAGCGCGAGATCGGGGAAGTACTGCGCCCGCGCGGCGTCGGCGGCGGCGTCGCGAGCGCCGACGCCTGCGCGGAGCATTCCGAGCTCGGGTCGGCTGAGCC
>CAIUAC010001104.1 GCA_903896985.1 uncultured Sandaracinus sp. | reverse complement strand
CGGCGTTCGGCGCTACTGCACCGAGCCGATGGTGCCCATGAACACCAGCACCTGCTCGAGGTCGGCGTCGCTGAGCCGCGCGACGGGGATCGGGCGCATCCGCCCTGAGCCGCTGCGGATCTGGGCGCGCATCCGCGCGGCGTCCCAGTGCAAGTCTCGAACGTTCGGCGCGTCCCCGTTGTCGCCGTTGCGGCCATGGCAGACCCCGCACACGACGCGGAAGCGCGCCGCGCCCGGGGTCGAGTCGGCCTCCGCGGCGCCGCCCGTCGCGACGCCGCCTCCTGCCGCGCCGCCTCCACCGCAGGCTGCGAGCGCGAGGAGCGTGGACGTCGTCAGGGCGGCGAAGAGCGTCTTGCGTGAGGTCATCGGTCGTTTCCTTGGAGAGCGCTTGGTCGTCAGAATGCCATGAGCGCGCCAGCCCAGGTGAGCGCGCCGAAGGTCACGAGGCCGAGCCCCAGGTGGACCGTGGCGAGCGCCTGCGCCGTCGCGAAGTCGTCTGGGTTCGCGCGGTCGAACACGTTGGCGGTCACGACGCCGAGCGCCACCTGCGCGACCATGCCGACGAGGTGCACCCAGCGCAGGATCTTGTGCGTGCGGAGCGTGCGCGCGAACTCGCTGTCGCCCGTCGCCGCGTCGTCGGGGTCCGGCATCAAGAGCGCGAGGGTCAGCGTCGAGACGTACAGGCCGGTCGTGACGAGCGAGCTAATCAGGTGCGGCAGCGGCCGCCCGACGCAGGCCTCGTAGCCGCCGATCGCGTCGCCGTCGACGCACGGGTTGTCGGAGTACGTCCCGCCGAAGCCGTAGAGGTTCCAGTACTGGATCGCGCCGAGGGTCAGCGTCGCGCCCATCGCCACCCAGGTGCTGATGCCGAGGATCCGATGGACCTTCGCGAGGCGATTGCGCGCGTGGAGCGCGTCGGCGTAGGCCGCCTCTTGCGCCTCCGCGGCGGCGCTCGCGGTGTCGCTCGCCGTCGGAACAGCGGCGACCTGCGGGGCGGTCGCGGGCTCGATCACGGAAGGCTCGTTCAAGCCAGGCTCGACCAACGCGGGCTCGACGGTGCCTGACCCCGGGACGCTCGGCTGCGGCGCGACGGCGTCCGCCGGCACGGCGACGTCGAGCTCGCTCGGCAGCCCGAAGTCGAGCGCGGGCGCCGAGAGCTGAAAGCCGAAGACGGGCGTCGCGAGGAGCAGTGCGTAGAGCGCGTTCATTTGTGCTCTGCAGGCTACAGGAAGAGGCGATAGCCGAGCTGCGCGGCGAGCACGCCGGCGGTCGTCGTGCCCGTGATCGTCTGCTCGAGCGCCGCCCAGCCGCACGAGACCTCGAGGAGCGCGACCCCCGGGCCGAGGCGGAGCTCCCCGCCGACCGCGCCCGCGACGCCGAACGCCGTGGAGGTCTCGACGTTCTCGCCGAAGGGCTGCCCCGCGCCCGCGCCGTTCGCGGTCGAACGCACGAAGTACGCGCGCCCGAGCACGCCGACGTACGGCACGAGGAAGCTCCCTGGCGGCAAGAAGCGGAACACCGGGCCGAGCGACACGACGAGCCGCTCGTTCGTCACCTCGTACGTCCACGCGCCGCCCGCCGCGCCGACGCGCACGTCCGAGCCGCCCCCGCTGACGCCCGGCGCCGAGTAGCCGACGTCCGCGCTGACCGCGAGGCGACCGTCGAGGAACGGCAGCACGACGCCCGCCTCGAGCGAGAGGTCGTACGACAGCCCGAGCTCGTTGAAGAGCGACGGCACGCCGAGCCCCGCGCGCAGGCCGACGACGACCAGCCGGTCACGAAAATCGTCGGCAGCCGGGGCGTCCGCGGTCGGGGCGTCCTGCGCGGCGAGGAAGCCGTTGCCCGCCGCGGAGGCATAGCCGCTGACGCTGCGCGAGGCGTCGACCGCGCTCCACGCGGTCAGCTGCCCGCCCGCCTGCACCTCGCCGACGTCGACGTTCGACACGCTGCCCGAGGCGCCCGCGCCGCTGCCCGCGTAGACGAACGTGCGCGGCGCAGCGACGATGGGCGCCGCGACGTGATCGACCGCGTACGCGGAGAGGTCGGCGCGCGCGACGCCGAGCGAGGTCGCGCCCGCCGTCCACGACGCGGCGACGGTGTGCGCGCGCGGCCCCGTGACCTGCACGCGCAGGAACTCGTAGGTCGCGACGGGCGCGCCCGCCGCGCTGCGACCGCCGATGGCGTAGAGGTAATGCACGGTCGGATCGGCGGGGTCGAGCGCCTGCGCGAGGCCGAGCCCGGAGCGCGGCGTCGCGAGCGAGGGCAGCGTCGCCCAGGTGCCGTGCGCGCCGAGCGGGAGCGGCGTGCGCGTGGCGATCGGCGCGGCGCCGTCGTCCTCGTAGGTGCGCGTCGCGACCTCGGCGATCAGCTGCTCGGAGCCGAGCCCGGCGTCGGCCGTCGGGCTCCGGTAGACGCGATACGCGCTTGCGCCGGCGACGTCGCTCCAGTCGATCGTGATGCGCAGAACATCCGGCAAGCCCGTCGGCAGGCGCACCGGCACGGGGTCGCTCGCGAGCGATTCGCCGCCCGGATTCTGCGGGTCGCCGGCCGGGAAGACCGCCGCGACGCGATAGATCCACACGCCCGCGCCGAGCCCTGTGCCCATGCCGCGGCGAGCGGAGAGGTCGGTGACGACGGGCGCCTCGCTCGGGTCGAGGACCTCGGCCCTCGAGACCGTCGAGACGGCCCCAGTGCCGTCGTTGCCGCCGACCAGATAGAGGAAGTTGCCGACCCGCGCGACGCGGGCGAGCGTGCGCGCCGTGGGCAGCGCGTTCGGGATCGCGAACCAGCCGCCGAGCGCGCCG
>CAIUAC010001103.1 GCA_903896985.1 uncultured Sandaracinus sp. | reverse complement strand
GATCTGTCCGGCGAATCAGCGCGGGAGTCGCCTGGTTCAGCGCGTCGAGGAAGTGCTTCTGTCGATTCTCGGCGACGACGCGCGCCTCGAGCTGCGTGAGCAGCTCCTCCATCTTGACGAACTGCGCGACGACGAGCTGCGCCGAGATCTCCGACGCGCGGCGGGAGACGCGCACCTCGTCGAGCAGCAGCGCGTTCTCGTCGACCAGCTCCTCGTAGGTGCGCGGACGCCTATTCGGTCGCGCGCTCACGACGGCACCTCCGTGCCACGAGTCGCGCTCGGCTCGCCGAGCAAGCGCAGCGCGAGCGTGGCGGCGCGCTCGAGCACGTCGCGGCCGTGCGCGCCCTGAATGCCCACGATCCCGATGGACGGCGTCGGCGTATCGAGCACGAGCGGCATCGCCTTCAGCAGGTATGGCAGCCCCGCCGCGTGGTCGAAGCCGCTGCTCGCCAAGGCCGCGACGCGCGCGGGGTCGAGCGTCACGACGTCCGCGTCGGGCGGCGCGAGGCCGACCGTCGAGTCCACGAAGACGACGCGCTCGGTGCCCTCGAGAAAGCGCAGCAGGCCGAGCCCGCCGAGCCCGCCATCGATCACCTCGACGCCCTCCGGGAGCGCGCGCGCCGAGAGCAACGCGAACACCTTGGGCCCCGCGTCGTCGCCCTCGAACAGCGCATTTCCCAGGCAGATGATGCGTCTCACGGGGAGCCGCCCACCACGACGCGCCCGAGCGGGCGGTCGTCCGGCCCGATCGTGTGCACGCTGCAGACGAGGCACGGGTCGAACGAACGCACGACGTGCCCGAGCTCCACCGGGTTCTCGGGATCGGCGACGCGCGTCCCCACCAGGGCCTCCTCGAGCGGACCGCGCACGCCCTCGCTGTCGCGCGGAGAGGCGTTCCAGGCGGTCGGCGTGATCACCTGATAGTGGCTGATCTGGCCGCCCTCCACCTTGATCCAGTGTCCGAGCGCGCCGCGCGACGCTTGGGTCGTGCCGAAGCCCTCACCGTCCTCGATAGGCTCGACGGCCGCGAGAAACCCCTCCTCGCCGGTAGTCTCGGTCAGCCAGGTGTCCATGGCGCCGAGCAGCGTCGCCGGCCGCACCAAGCGCGCCAGTTGCCGAGTGAGGGTGTTGGGCCCGAGCTTCGCCACGAGGTCCACGAAGAGCGGAAACGCCGCGACGAGTGCCTCGGCGAGAGGGCCAGTCTCGGACGGTTTGCGTCGGTATCGCGGCGCCTTCGCCCACGAGTACTTCGTGCCATCGCGCCCCGTCGCGTTCGGCTTCGTCTCCCCGTGAAACGGGTGTTTCCCGCCGCGGTAGTCCTCGTACCAAGAGTGCGATACGTGCTCGACGACCTCGGCTTGATCGAAAGGCTCGTTGAGGGCCCCGTGGACGAAGCCCGCGGGCACCAAGAAGCCCGAGCTCGTCGGGCCCCGCACGGCGGAGTCAGCCGGGATCGGCAGCGCGCCGAAGCAAAGGAAATTGCCCGGTCCTGCGCCCGTTCGCTCGAGCCCCGCCTCGCGCCCGAAGCGCAGGAGAAACCCCAGGTCGCTGTTCGCGTGCGCGGGCGACTCGGCGAGCCAAGCGTCGAGCGCTGCGGCGCTGTCCACGCGCTGCCAGCGCTCGACGGTACAGCCGAGCACCTGCGACTCGTACCAGAGGCGCGCCTGCTGCAGGATCTGCCGACAGAGCATCAGATCCGTCGGTGCCGGCACGCACGCCACGCCCCCCGGGACCATGTAGGCCGAGTGCGGCCACTGCCCCCCGAGGATCGCGACGATCTCGAGGATTCGCTTGCTCGCCCGTAGCGTGCCGAGCGCCGAGGAGCCCGCGAAGGGCTGATAGCGCTCCACCGCCTCTCGATAGAGCGAGTGCTTGGCGTACGCGGGATTCGCGAAGTCCACCGCGAACATCAGCAGGCCGTGCCGCACGTCGTTCTGAAAGTGCTCCGCCATCAGCGCGAGGTTGCGTACGCGCGTCGCGTCGGGCGGCGGCACCGCGCCGCTGAGCGCGTCGAGGGCGAGGGCCGCGACGGCCAAGTGCGCCGTGCTGCACAGACCGCAGATGCGCGGCGTGATGACGAGGGCGTCCATCGGCGCCCGGCCCCGCAGGATCGTCTCGAAGCCGCGGAACATCGTGCCCGCGGCCCACGCGTCGGTGACGACGCCGTCCTCGATCTGCGCGCGAATCTCGAGGTCGCCCTCGACTCGATTCAAGGGAACGTCGATGGTGATGGAGGTGGCCACCGGTGACTCCTGGGGCTCAGATTCGATTCTTGCGTTGTCGGAGGCGATCGGGCGCCGCGGCCGCGGCCATACCCTTGTAAGCGAGGTAGTGCGCGCGATCGACGCCCTCTGGGAGATCGAGCGGCACGTCCGCGATGCAGCGTGATTCGAAGAACGGATTCGGCCGCGGGAAGCTCGGACTCGTGCACCCGAAGCACGGGACTCCGACTGCCGTCTTCGAGCTACGGCGATTCCACCGCAGCTTGTTGCAGGGCCCGCGCGTCAGCGGCCCTTGGCAGCCTAGATGAAAGAACAGACAGCCACGCTTGCCGAGCGCGCTCTCTTCGATGCGGTACTCGTGGTACTCGTTGCGCACGCACCCTTGGTGCACCTGCATCCCGTACCACGCGAGCGGCCGCTGGTACTCGTCGAGGTCGAGCGGCACTCGCTGCACGAGCGCCGTCAGCGCGCCGCAGACCACGTCCGGGTGACAGGGGCAGCCGGCGAGGTTGATCACCGGCAACCCAGCCACCGAACGGAAGCCCGCCCCGAGAAAGCCACCCTGGCGCCCCTTGTGGAACTGCAGTCCGGTGGCCTCGATCTCCCCGTCGGTCCCGATGCCGCCGAACGACGCGCAGGTGCCCACTGCCACCACCGCGCCCGCCTTCTGCGCGAGGCGGTGTGTCAGGTGTTTGCGCGGCTCGCCCGCGTGCGTGTCGTACATGCCAGTGCCGCCCGGCCCGCGCACGATGGAGCCTTCGACACAGAGCACATCGAGGCGCTGCTCGCCGGACGCGATCGCCCGCAACAGGTCCGCGTGCTTCTTGGGCGAGCCGTTCGACAGGGACGGATGCCACAGCACGTCGACGTCGAGCCCTCGCAGAAGCTCGATCAGATCCGGCGTCTCCGCGTTGAGGAGCGCCATGGAGTCCCCACCGCATCCGCCGCCCTGCATCCAGTAGAGTGTGACCGCCATCGGCTGACGTCCTCCTCGAGGCGACGCGGTCAGGACCGCCGTCGCCACGGAAAACCCTGCTCGGCGTACCTCGAGGCCTCCGGCACCGGAGAAGCAAGGACACGGATTATGCCGATGTCACCAGATGGTAGCAAGCCGTCTTACAAAATACCCGTTGGGCCTCATATGGCCCGCGGCGCTCAGCAGATGCGCGGGAGCTGTTCGGCGGAGAGCCACTCGAGGATCCGGTTTCCTCCGAACGACGTCGCGAGCTCGAGGAAGTGGTCCGGGTCCTCCACGACCTCGCCGATCCACGCCGCGTCCTGGCCGCGGGGGTGAGCGCGCATGACCGCGAGCACGCGCGGAGCGTCCTCGGGCGCGCAGATGGCGAGCAGCTTCCCCTCGTTCGCGACGTAGAGCGGGTCGAGCCCGAGCAACTCACACGCCGCGTGCACGGCCGCACGGACGGGGATGTCGCGCTCTCGGATGCGAATACCGACGCTCGACTGGGTGGCGATCTCGTTGAGGGTCGTCGCGAGGCCTCCGCGCGTCGGGTCTCGAAGCACGTGAATGTCGGGGACGGCCGCGGCCATCGCGGCGACCAGCCCGCCGAGCGGCGCCGTGTCGGAGAGGATCGGGCTCTCGAACTCGAGCCCCCGGCGGCACGAGAGGATCGCCATCCCGTGGTCGCCGAGGTAGCCACTCACGAGCACGGCGTCACCCGGGCGCGCGCGCTGTCCGCCGGGCGGCGTCACCCCAGGCGGCACGACCCCGACGCCCGCGGTCGTCACGAAGACGCCGTCTCCCTTGCCGCGCTCCACGACCTTCGTGTCACCCGCGACGATCAGCACCTCGGCCTCGCGCGCCGCGGCGGCCATCGACTCGACGATTCGCGCGAGGTCCCGCAGCGCAAAGCCCTCCTCGAGGATGAACGAGGCGGTCAAATAGAGCGGGCGCGCGCCCGCCATCGCGAGGTCGTTCACCGTGCCATGCACCGCGAGCTTGCCGATGTCCCCGCCGGGGAAAAACAGCGGGGAGACGACGAACGCGTCCGTCGACATCACCACTCGACCCGCCGGCAGCTCGAGGAGCGCGGCGTCGTTCTGCTGTGCGAGGATCGGATTGGCGAACGCCCGCTGAAATAGCTCGCTGACCAACCTCGCCGTCGCGCGCCCCCCGGCGCCATGCGTCAGATCGATCAAGCCGCTCTCGAGGTCGAGTCCTCTCACGTCGCCGCTCCCTCTCGCGGCGTCCGCGCGTCAGGCGGCCGGAGGCGGCCATATTGGTAATAGGCAGAGCACGCGCCCTCGGGCGACACCATGCACGCGCCGAGCGGCGTGTCGGGCGTGCAGGCCGTGCCGAAGACCTTGCAGTCGCGGGGTCTCTTCGCGCCTCGCAGGATCTCACCGCACGCGCACGCCGGGTGATCGGACAACTCCACGAGCGGGACGTCGAAGCGCTCCTCGGCGTCCCAGGCCGCGTAGCGACTCCGAAGCTTCATCGCGCAGCCCGGAATCGCGCCGAGTCCGCGGAACGAGAACTCCGTGCGCAATTCGAGCACGTCCGCGACGAGCGCCTGCGCGACCCGGTTCCCCTCGACGGACACGGCGCGCGTGTATTGATTCTCGACCTCGGCGCGCCCGTCGTTCGTCTGCTGCACGAGCATACGAATCGAGAGCAAGAGATCGAGCGGCTCGAAGCCCGACACCACGATCGCCTTCCCGTAGTCGCGGGCGAAGCGCGCGAAGGGCGCAGTGCCGATGATCGTGCTCACGTGCCCCGGGCCGATGATGCCATCGAGTCGCGTCGCCCCCGCGCCGAGGAGCGCGCCGATCGCGGGCGGCGTCAGCACATGATTGCAGAGCACGCTGAAGTTGCGGAGTTGCTCGCGCTCGGCTTGCTTCACCGCGAGCGCCGTCGTCGGCGTCGTCGTCTCGAAGCCGATCGCGAAGAACACCACCTCACGCGTGGGG
>CAIUAC010001102.1 GCA_903896985.1 uncultured Sandaracinus sp. | reverse complement strand
CGTCGGCGAGACACGCGCGCGTGTCGAGCGCGTCAGCGCCTCAGCGCATCCGGAGGAGCGCGCGTCAGCGAGGGAGCGCGGCGTCGAGCGCAGCGATGAGGCGGTCGACCTCGGCGAGCGTCGCGTAGTGCGCCATCGACGCGCGCACGACCCCGCCCTGCGCGCGCAGCCCGAGCGCGGAGATGATGCGCCCCGCGTAGAACTCGCCGTGACGGATGCAGACGCCCGTCGGATCGACGGCGGCGACGACGTCCGGCGAGCGCACGCCCTCGACGACGAAGGAGAGCGTCGGCACGCGCACTCGAGGGTCTGCGGTCGTCGGGCCGATCACGCGCACGCCCTTGCGCCCGTTGAGAAAATCCAGCGTGCGCTGCGCGAGCGTCGCCTCGTGCGCGGCGATCTGCTCGAAGGCGTCGGCGAGGCGCGCGCGCACCTCGGTCGAGGCGGGCAGCCCGGAGAGCCCGGCGAGGTAGTCGCGGACGGCTGGCAAACACGCGACGAGCTCGTGCTGCACGCCGCCCGGCTCGAGCTTGTACGGCAGGGCCTGCCCGAGCACCTCGTGGTTGATCGGCGCGAGCTGCGCGGCCCAATCCGGGCGCACCCAGAGCACCGCGAGGTGCGGGCCGTAGACCTTGTAGGTGCTGAAGACGTAGGCGTCTGCGCCGCACGCGCGCACGTCGACGAGGCGATGCGGCGCATAGGCGACGCCGTCCACGACGAGCCGCGCGCCCGCCGCGTGGACGCGCTCGGCGATCGCCGCGATCGGCATCAGCGCGCCGAAGATGTTGGAGCAGTGCGTCACCGCGACGATGCGCGTGCGCGGCGTGAGCAGCGCGTCGAGCGCGTCGAGCGAGAGCGCCGCGCCGCCCGACTCGACGGACGCGCGGTCGATCGCCCACGTCCGCACGGTGGCGCCCCGGAGCGCCGCCATGCGCCGCCAAGCGCCGATGTTCGACTCGTGATCGATGTCCGTGACGACGACCTCGTCGCCCGGCGCGAGCGCGAACGCGGCGCTCAGCGCGAGGTTGGCGAGGAGCTGCGTCGTCGACGAGCCGAAGACGAGCTCGCTCGCCGCGCCCGCGCCGACGAGCTCCGCCATCGCGGCCCGCCCTGCCGCGACGCGCTCCGCCGCGAGGCAGGACGCCGGGTAGCTCGCGCCGAGCTGCACGAAGGAGGTGCGCGCGTACAGCGCTTGCGCGTCGAGCGCTGCGCCGAGCAGCTGCGAGCCGCCCGCCGCGTCGAAGAACACGCTCTCGCTCTGGAGCCCGGGGAACGCTGCGCGCGCGCGCTGGAGGTCGAACATGGCGCGCATCCTACGCTCGGAGCGCGTTGCGGCGGGAGCCCGCAGTTGCGAGACTCGGCGGCGATGCACGACGACTCACGCTGCCCCTGCGGCACGGGCCTGCTCTATGCCGAGTGCTGCGCGCCGTTTCATCGCGGCTGCGCCGAGCCGATCAGCGCGGAGGTCCTGATGCGCTCGCGCTTCGCGGCGTTCGCGCGGGGCGAGGTCGAGTGGCTCTGGAGCTCCCTGCACCCCGATCACGACGATCGCAGCGAGCCGCGCGAAGACGTCCACGCGCACCTGCGCGATGGGCTCGGGCGAGGCGTCGTCTACGAGTCGCTCGAGGTGCTCGACACGCGCCCGCCGGACGCCGAGGGCGTGGCGCGGGTGCTCTTCGCGGCGCGCGTGAAGGCGCGCGCGAAGGACGTTTCTTTCGTGGAATTGTCGAGCTTCGTGCACGACGGAGAGGGCTGGCGCTACCTGTTCGGCGCGCCCGTCTCGACCGGCGCGAGCACGCGCGGACGGCTCCGCGGCGACCCGCGAAAGCTGACGATCGAAGACCCGCGAAAGCTGACGATCGGCGACCCGCGAAAGCTGACGATCGACGACGTCGAACGCGGCGACGAATGACGGCGGGGGGTGTCCCCGTGTAGGGTACGCCTGCTTGACCGGTTTCGAAGACGAGCCCACGCAGCTTCTCGAGGCTTTCGCGCCCGATACGTTCTTCGCGGAGACGTACCGGATTGACGCGCTGCTCGGCGGCGGGGCCTCGTCACAGGTGTACGCGGCGACCGATCTGCGCAGCGGCGCGCGCGTCGCGCTCAAGATTCTGCGCAAGGAGCGTCAGCAGACGCGCGCGCAACTCGAGGAGCAGCGCGCGAGGTTCGCCCGCGAGAGCGATGTGCTCAGCGCGCTGATTCACCCGTCGATCGTGCGCATCTTCGAGGTCGGCGCGGCGCCGGACGGCACGCCGTACTTCGCGATGGAGGCGCTCGACGGCGAGACGCTGGCGAGCCGCCTGGCGCGCGAGAAGTGCCTCCCGCTCGAGGTGGTGCTGCGCCTCGTCGCCTTCGCGGCGGACGCGATCGATCACGCGCACGCGCTCGGCGTCGTGCACCGCGACCTCAAGCCGGAGAATCTGTTTCTGCCGAGCGAGGGTGGACTCCCGCTCAAGGTGCTCGACTTCGGGCTCTCGCGCGTCATCGACGTCGGCGCGCGCTTGACCGCCGTCGGCGCGACCATCGGCACCCCGCGCTACATGGCCCCCGAGCAGATCCTCTCGGCGCGCGACGCGATCCCCGCGGTCGACGTGTACGCGCTCGGCGTGTGCGCCTACGAGGCGCTCGCGGGCGCGTCGCCGTTCGACGCCGCCGACCAGGCGCAGCTCCTCGGGGCCATCCTGCACGGTCGGCGCGTCCCGCTGCGCGTGCGGCGACCGGAGCTCCCCGCGGCGGTCGAGGCGGTGCTCGACAAGGCGATGTCCGCGAAGGCTGCGGCGCGGCATATGAGCGCGGTCGAGCTCGCGGCGGCGCTCTATCGCGCGGCCCGGATCACGCCCGACGCCGACCTGCCGAGAGCCGTGGCGCGCGCCGCGTACGATGCGCCCGCAGCGCCGGAGCGCCTGACTCCCGTGCACGATCCGCGCACTCCGGACCCGGTCGCGCGCGCGCGCGCAGAAGCTGACGCGCGAGCGCAGAGCAGCGAGTCGAACACCGGGCGCCTCCGCGCCTACGAGGAGCCGCTGCGCTTCTCGAGCGTTCCCACGCCGCCCGTGCTGCGCGTCCCTGCGGCGGGCGGTCCGTCGGCGATGCTCTGGGTGCTCTACGCCGTCGGCGCGCTCGTGCTCCTCGGCGTCGGCGCGCTCGCGGCCCTGCTGCTCTTCAGCTAGCGAGCGGCGTGTCGTTCGCGAGCGCCGCGCACTCCGCGCGATCGTCCTCTTCGCAGACGAGATCGAGCCCTGCGCGCGTGAAGCGCACCGCCGCCGCCGTCGCGCGCGCGTCGTGCTCGTGATCGAGCGACCACTGCGCCTGCTCGACGAGCAGCGCCGCCTCGAGCGCGCG
>CAIUAC010001101.1 GCA_903896985.1 uncultured Sandaracinus sp. | reverse complement strand
TCGCGACGGTGGGCGAGGTGCCGTCGGCCATCTCGAACGCGATCTCCACCGGGCGCGACGCGGGCGCCGCGTGCGGCACGAGCGCCTCGAGCGCCCCGAGCGCGCCGAACACCTGCAGGTGGATCAGCGCCGACAGCGCGAACGCCGCCATGAAGACCGCGAGCGCAGGCGTGGCCAAGCGCCTTAGGCGCGAGGGCTGCGGGGCTGTCTTCGTGGCCGACGTCACAAACTGAGATCTACGGGAGGTTCCCCCTCAGCGCACCTCGACCGTGCCGCGCCCGTCCCCGCCGTGCGACTCTCCGCCCGGCCGGACCTCGACGACGCCGCCCCGCCCGCGGGGCTGAGGCCGCGGCTGCGGACGCCCCGGCTGCACCACGACGCGCCCGCCGCCCCCGCCGCCGCGCCAGCCGCCCTGCACGTAGACGTAGCCGCGCCCGCGCTGCTCCCAGCGCGGCTGCACGAACTGGTAGCCGACGCGCGGCGCCGTCCAGTAGCCGTCCGCCCACATCCACTGCGCGCCGTTCCAGTTCCAGTAGCCGTCGACCCACACATAGCCCGCCTGCGGGGCCATCGGGCGCACCACGACGCGCGCCTGCGGAGGCTGCTGGTACACGATGGCGCCGGACGCCGTGTAGCCGCCGTTGACGTAGACCGTCCCGTACCCCGGGCGCACGAAGCAGCCTGAGGTCGCGAGCAGCCCGCTGACGAGCAGCGCGGCGAGGAGCAAGCGGGGCAACCGACTCGAGATCATGGGACCCTCCCTGTGGACTTTCGGCGTCATCGGTGGTGAGTTCTCTGCGCCATGCACCTAGACGATGCCACCCGCGCGCTTCTTCAGAGGTTCCGCTTCGACGCTCCGACCTTCGAGGCGCTCCGCGAGCGGCTGCGCTCGGGCACCGCGGGCGACGCGCAGAACCGAGTCCGCGGCGAGGTCACGCTGCCCGACGCGGGCGACGTCGTCCCGCTGCCGCCCCGAGGCACGCCCGAGTACGCGGCGCTCGAGGCGCGCGGCGTCGAGGCGATCCGCGCCGGGCACGTCGGCGCCGTCGTGCTCGCGGGCGGCATGGCGACGCGCTTCGGCGGCGTCGTCAAGGCGGGCGTCGACGCCCTCCCCGGGCGCAGCTTCCTCGACCTCAAGCTCGCGGAGCTTCGCCTCTCGGCCGAGCGCGCCGGCGGGCGCGTGCCCGTGTACCTGATGACGAGCTTCGCGACGGACGACGAGGTCACCGCCCTCGCCCGCGCGCACACGAGCCCCGCCGCCCCCGCCGAGACGTTCGCGCAGTTCGTGTCCTTGCGCCTGACGCCGACGGGCGACCTCTTCCTCGAGGACGACGGCGCCGCGAGCCCCTACGCGCCCGGGCACGGCGACCTCAGCTTCGCGCTCCGCGCCTCGGGCGTGCTCGCGCGCTTCCGCGAGGGCGGCGGGCGCGTGCTCTTCATGTCGAACGTCGACAACCTCGCGGCGACGCTCGACCCGGCGATCCTCGGCGCGCACCTCGCGAGCGGCGCCGCGATCACCGCCGAGGTCACCGAGAAGGAGCCCGGCGAGAAGGGCGGCGCCCCCGCCCGCGTCGACGGCAAGCCGCAGATCGTCGAGGCGTTCCGCTTCCCCGACGGCTTCGACCAGGACGCCATCCCCGTCTTCAACACGAACACCCTCGCCCTCGACGCCGCCGCCCTCGACCGCGACTTCGAGCTGACGTGGTTCGCCGTCCGCAAGAAGGTCGGCGGGCGCGAGGCGGTGCAGTTCGAGCGCCTCGTCGGCGAGCTGACGGCGCTCCTGCCGAGCGCGTTCCTGCGCGTCCCGCGCTACGGCGCCGAGGGGCGCTTTCAGCCGGCGAAGGACCCCGACGAGCTAGCCCGCCGCCGCCCCGACATCGAGGCGCTGATGCGAGCCCGCGGCGTGCTGTGACGGTCGCCGCGCTGCTGTCGCGCGCCGCCCTGCTCTCCCTCGCCGCGCTGCTCGCCGCCTGCGACGGCCCGCGCGTGCCGCCGCCGTGTCGCTTCCGCCCCGAGCACCTGCTCGCGACGACGACCCCGCGCATCGACGCGCTCGACCTCGCGCTCGAGGTGCGCGCGTCGGGGCTGCCGCGGCGCGGCTACGTCGTCTGGTCGTCGCACGCGGGGACCTACGCGCGGCTCGTCGCCGCCGACGGGCACGCGCTCGCGGAGGCGCTCCGCCTCGGGCCGAGCTGCGCGGGCGGCCTCTCGGCGACGCAGACGAGCGACGCGAACACCTGGATCGCCTGCCTGCGCCGGGGCGACGCGCCGAAGGCCGACCCGGGCGGCGTCGTCGTCTGGCGCCTCTCCGACGGGCGCGCCGCGCTGCACGCGTCCTTCGGCGCGGCGGGCACCGACGCGACCGGCATCGCGCTCGTCGCCGAGGCG
>CAIUAC010001100.1 GCA_903896985.1 uncultured Sandaracinus sp. | reverse complement strand
GCGCAGGATAGCCGCGCGGCGGTCTTGACGCCGCACGCACGGTCTGCGAAGACCGCCGCCATGAGACCCGAGCAGCTCCTCGAAGCGATCTTCCGTGCCGAACGTGACCTCCGGGATGCCGAGGCGCGCCTCCTCGACACTCGCGACAAGAACGCTCTCGCCAACCTGCTCGCCCGCGCGACGACCGACGCGCTCGCGCTCAACGACCGCGAAGAGGGCACGCTGCGGCTGAGCCGCCTCGCGGATCTCTGCGCGCAGGTGCCCGGCCCGCAGATGGTCGACACGCTGATCGCCATCCTCGACGACGAGGACGAGACGCTGCGCGTCAGCGCGGGCGAGGCGCTCCTCGACGTCGGCTACGACCGCTACGCCGAGGTCGCGCGCGGCATCGAGCGCGTGCTCGAGCGCAAGCACACCGGCGTCTCGATGACCGAACTGCCGTGGATCCTCGCCGAGATCGGCGAGCCGAGCGCCATCGTGCTGATCAAGAAGTTCCTCGCGAGCGAGGACGGCGAGGTCTGCGCGAGCGCGCTCGAGGCGCTCGTCTCGCTCGGTGATCCCGCGGGCGCCGAGGCGCTCGAGGGCTTGGTCGACGATCGGCGCGAGGTCACCGTCGACGACAGCGACGACGACGGCGCCGAGGGCATCCGCACCACGATCGGGCAGCTCGCCCGTGAGGCCATCGCAGAGCTTCGCGGTCGCGACGAGGACTGAGCCCCGGTGCCCGGCGCAGGACGCACTCCGCCGGGGACGACCGCCAACGAGGCGCTGCAATACGAAGCGGTCGTCGTACCCCGGTACAGCGGCCGCTTCGCGCAGCTGATCGTGGACGACATCCCGGCGGGGACGCGCGCGACGGTGCTCGATGTTGGGTGCGGGACCGGGACGCCGACGTTCGAGGTGCTGCGACGCCTGTCGGAGGGCGGGCGCGTCATCGCCGTCGATCCGGATCAGGCGCTGATCGATCTCGCGCGACGCCGCGCGTCGGTGGACCCTGACGGGCGGCGGCTCTTCTTCAAGTGCGAGGCCGCGGACGAGCTGCACTTCGGCGATGAGGTCTTCGACTACGTCGTCGGCAACCTCGTGCTCGGCGAGCTCGACGGGAGCGCAGCCCTGCCGGAGATGCGGCGCGTGCTCGTGCCCGGCGGGCGCCTGCTGCTGACGCAGGCGATGAGCGGCACCTTCGAGGAGGCGCTCGATATCCTGCGTGAGATCGCCGTGAAGAACGAGCGCGGCAGCCTCGGGCAGCGCGTCGAGACCGTCGCGCAGAAGTACCCGACCCGCTTGGAGCTGACGCGCCTCGCGGAGGCGACGGGCTTCGCCGACGTGCGCGTGCGCGAGGACTCGTTCCGCCTCTCGTTCCGCAACGCGCGCGAGCTGTTCCAGGACCCGCTGCTGCGGATCATCGGCATCCCCGAGTGGCGCTGGATCGCCGGCTTCGAGGCGGGCGGCGAGAAGATCCTCGAGCAGATGGAGCACACGCTCGAGACGTACTTCGGCGGCGGTCCGCTCTCGCTCACGGTCAACGCGGGGCTGCTGACGGCGCGCCGCGCGCCCTGAAACGCGCACGCCTCTAGAGCGCACGGGAGAGAGTCGATGGGCAACACGATGGCGGACGCGACGCAGTGGGCGATGATCGGGACCGGCGTGAGCGTCGCGCTCCGATTGCTGGTGTCCCTCGCCTGGCTCGGGCTGATCGTCGGCGTCGTGTGGAAGTCCCGCCCCGACGCCGCGCGCGTGATGCTGATCGGCGTGCTG
>CAIUAC010001099.1 GCA_903896985.1 uncultured Sandaracinus sp. | reverse complement strand
TCGAGGCGGGCGGCGAGCGCGGGCTCATACGCGAGGGCGCGCCTCAGCCCGTACAGGAGCAGCGCGAACAAGATGACGACGTGCAAGCCCGAGTCCGCGAGCACGTGCGCGAGCCCAGCGTTGCGCACCGCGCGGTTGGCGTCGTCGTCGACCGCGTCGCCGTCGCCGAGCACGAGGGCGCGGGTGATGCCCGCCGTGCGCGCCGAGAGCGTCGCGCCGAGCGCCCGGCGCACCGACGCGCGCGCGCCTCCGAGCGCAGCGTCGAACGGCGGAGTCGCGACCGTCTCGATGTGCGTGCCGCGCCGCACGCGCGCTTCGCCGTCGAGCGGGGGTCCCGCGCGCCAGCCGGGGTGCGGCGTCGGATTGCGGAACCGCGTCGCGGGGCGAATCCGGGCGAGGAGCCTCACGCGCGCGCCCTCGACGACGGCGCGCCCACGCTCGGCGAGCGCCGGGCGCACCCGCACCCGAGCGCCAAGCGGCAGCGCTGTCCCGTCGAGGAGTCGCACGCCGCCGGTCACGCGCACGACCGCTTCGCCCTCCCGAACCACGTCGACGACGCACTAGAGGCGCACCTCGCCCAGGCCGATCTCCGCGCCGAGGTCCGCCGTCTCGAGCCGCGCCCCGAGGCCCGCGAGCAGCGCCGCCAAGCCCGCCACGCCCGCCGCGACCTGCTGCCGCCGCGACGAGGGCGACGCTCCGAGGAAGGCCGCGAGGGCCCCCAGCGTGAGCCCCGCCAGCCCCACTCCGAGGCGCCACTCCCCCTCCGGAAGCGCGCTGGCGAGGCCCAACCCCGCGAGCCACGCGGCCGCAATCACCCCCAGGGTCGAGACTCGATGTGGCACCTCGGGGGGCTCCGAGCACCCCCTATGCCGGGTTCGTTGCGTTGATATTACTGGCGATTCGCAGCCATCGCCCTGGCGCCCGACACAATCCGCCGCCAGGCCGCCGCCGGGCCTTCGGCGGCTCACACGGCCTTGACATCGTGCCGAGCGCCCCTACAACTAGCCCAATCTGACCCTTACGCGAACGTGAGGTTTCAGAGCCCGCCGGAGACCGACCCCATGAGCGTCCAGCTACCCATCCACCAGCCCGGCCTCGCGCTCGTCCGCGGGCCCGACCATGCGTGCGCTGGGGACCCTGCGGCGAGCCACGACAAGCCGCTCCGCGTCGGGGACCTCGCGCGGCTGACGAACAAGACGGTGCGCGCGCTTCACCTCTATGAGGAGCTGCAGCTGCTCGAGCCGCTCGAGCGCAGCAAGGGCGGCTTTCGCCTCTACGCGGGCGACTCGGTCACGCGAGTGCGCTTCATCTCGAAGCTGCAGGACCTCGGCTTCTCGCTCGGCGACATTCGCGAGATCGTGCGCTCCTGGTCGGCGGCGGGCTCAGCCCCCGACGCGATGGCGCGGATGCGCGACCTCTACCGCGCGAAGCTCGAGCACACGCGCGCGCAGGTCGAGCGCCTCCGCGCCCTCGAGCTCGAGCTCGCGGCGAGCCTCTCGTACCTCGAGACCTGCGACACCTGCGATCCGAATCGCCTCATCGCCTCCTGCTGCTCCTGCGACAAGCGCGCGACCGACGAAGCCGCCCCCGAGCTCGTCGCCGGCCTCTCCGCACACTGACCCCCAACCGACCCCAGGCACTCAGAGAAGCTGACTCATGGCGCTCCAACTCCCCATCTACATGGACTATCACGCCACGACTCCCGCGGATCCCCGCGTCGTCGAGGCGATGCTGCCCTATTTCACGCAGAAGTTCGGCAACGCCGCGAGCCGTAATCACAGCTACGGCTGGGTCGCGGAGGAGGCCGTCGAGTACGCGCGCACGCAGGTCGCGACGCTGATCGGGGCCAAGAGCGACAAGGAGATCGTCTGGACGAGCGGCGCCACCGAGTCGAACAATCTCGCGCTCAAGGGAGTGGCGGAGTTCTACAAGGACAAGGGCAATCACCTCATCACGACGAAGATCGAGCACAAGGCCGTGCTCGACACCTGCAAGCGCCTCGAGCGTGAGGGCTTCGAGGTCACGTATCTCGACGTCGGCAAAGACGGGCTCGTCGATCCGGACGACGTGAAGAAGGCCATCACGAGCAAGACGATCCTCGTCTCCGTGATGCTGGCCAACAACGAGGTTGGCACGGTCCAGCCGCTCGCCGAGATTGGCAAGCTCACGCGCGCCGCGGGCGTGCTGCTGCACACGGACGCGGTGCAGGGCGTCGGGAAGGTGGAGTTCGACGTCGAAGCGATGAACGTCGACCTCGCCTCGCTCACCGCGCACAAGATGTACGGCCCCAAGGGCGTCGGCGCGCTCTTCGTGCGGCGCAGCAAGCCGCGCGTGCGCCTCGTCGCGCAGATGGACGGCGGCGGACACGAGCGCGGGATGCGCTCCGGCACGCTCAACACGACGGGCATCGTCGGCTTCGGCAAGGCCGCGGAGATCATGACGAGGGAGTGGCGCGACGAGGCGAAGCGCCTGTTCACGCTGCGCGAGCGCCTGCGCACGAAGCTCTTCGGCGCGCTCGGGGACCTGCACCTCAATGGCGCGGACGACCCGCGCCGGCTGCCGGGCAACCTCAACATCTCGTTCACCTACGTCGAGGGCGAGGCGATGATGATGGCCATCAAGGACGTCGCCGTCTCGTCGGGCAGCGCCTGCACGAGCGCGAGCCTCGAGCCGAGCTATGTGCTCCGCGCGATGGGCGTCGGCGAAGAGGACGCGCACTCGTCGATCCGCTTCGGGCTCGGTCGCTTCAACACCGAAGAAGAGGTCGATTACGTCGCTGAGCTGGTGATTCGGCACGTCCACCGACTCCGCGATATGTCGCCGCTCTGGGAGATGCACCGCGAGGGCATCGACCTCAAGACCATCCAATGGGCCGCTCACTGAGACGCATCGTCCCCCTTTTGAGCCCCTAGAGAGACCCGAGAGACACCATGGCCTACTCCGACAAAGTCATCGATCACTACGAGAATCCCCGCAACGTCGGCACGCTCGACAAGGACGATCCGAGCGTCGGCACGGGGCTCGTCGGCGCGCCCGCGTGCGGCGACGTGATGCGCCTCCAGCTGAAGATCAACCCCGAGACGGAGATCGTCGAGGACGCGAAGTTCAAGACCTTCGGCTGCGGCAGCGCCATCGCGTCTTCGTCGCTCGTCACCGAGTGGGTGAAGGGCAAGACGATCGACGAGGCGATGAAGCTGCAAAACACGCAGATCGTCGAGGAATTGAACCTGCCGCCGGTCAAGATTCACTGCTCGGTGCTGGCGGAGGACGCCATCAAGAGCGCCATCGCCGACTTCAAGTCGAAGAAGGCCGCGCGGGCTGCTGCGAAGTGAGCCTCGGAGAAGTCATGGAAACGCAGACGAACACCGTGGCAGAGGTCGAGTCGCCGGTCGCCGACGCGACGCCGGGCCGGATCGAGCTGACGCCGAAGGCCGTCGACATGGCCAAGAAGGCGCTGCTCAAGCGCGGTACGCCGGACGCCGGCCTGCGCGTGGGCGTGCGCGGCGGTGGCTGCTCCGGGGCGAGCTACGTCATCGAGTTCGCGGACAAGATTCGGTCGCGTGATCTCGTGTTCGACTTCGACGGACTCAAGGTCGTCACCGACCCGAAGAGCCTCGTCTATCTGCGCGGCAGCATCCTCGACTACGAGGTCAAGCTGATGCAGCACGGCTTCAAGTTCCGTAATCCCAACGAGCGCTCCGCTTGTGGCTGCGGGACCTCGTTCGGGATTTGAGCGGGCCTGAGGGCAGGATTCACGTGCAGAATCCCTTCGAGACGCTCGGCTTGCCGCTGCGCTTCGACCTCGAGTCGAGCGAGATCGAGCGTCGGTATCGGGAAGTGCAGCGCGTCGTGCACCCCGACAGGCACGTCGGCGCGGCGTCGGGCGCGCGGCGCGCGGCGCTCTCGGGCGCGGTCAGCGCGAGCGAGGCGTATCGCACCGTGCGGGATGAGGTCTCGCGCGCGGAGGCGCTGCTCGCGGCGCTCGGGCACCGCGCTGCGCCCGCGTCGGCGAACGCCGACCCGGAGCTGTTGATGGCCATGATGGAGCTGCGCGAGACGCTGCAAGACGCGCGCGCTGCCCATGACGCGCGGGCGGTCGAGGCGCTGCGCCTCCGCGTCGCTGCGCTGCGCGACGAGACGCTCGCTGCGCTCCGAGGCGCGTTCGACGCGCGGAAGCTCGACGACGCGGTCGCGCTCCTCGGTCGGCTGCGCTACTACCGCCGCTTCCTCGACGAGGTCGCCGTCTTCGAGGACGAAGACCCGCAACCCAGCGCGCGCTGACGGATTCGACTCACGATGGCGCTCCTCCAGATCAATGATCCCGCCGCGGCACCGACGCCGATCGGCATCGACCTCGGCACCACGAACAGCCTCGTCGCCTACGTGACGACGCTCGGGCGCCCCACGGCCATCCTCGACTGCGACGGCGAGGCGCTCGTGCCCTCCGTCGTGCACTACCCGGCGTCGGGCGCGGTCGTCGTCGGGCGCGACGCCAAGGACCTCGCCGTCGCGTTTCCGCGCGACACGCTCGTGAGCGTCAAGCGCTTCATGGGGCGCGGCGCGGGCGACCCAGAGACGCGGCGCCTCGGGCCGTATCGCTTCGTCGGCGACGACGGCCCGGTCGTGCGCTTCGAGGTCGCTGGCGGTCGCGTCATCACGCCGATCGAGGCGAGCGCCGAGATCCTGCGGACGCTCAAGGAGAACGCCGAGGACGAGCTTGGGCTCGGGCGCGTCGGCGGCGCGGTGATCACGGTGCCCGCGTACTTCGATGATGCGCAGCGGCAGGCGACGAAGGACGCGGCACGCCTCGCCGGGCTCGAGGTGCTGCGCCTGCTCAACGAGCCGACGGCGGCGGCGCTCGCGTATGGGCTCGACAGCAAGCAGAACGGCACCTTCGTCGTGTACGACCTCGGCGGCGGGACCTTCGACGTCACCGTGCTCGTGCTCGACGAGGGCGTGTTTCAGGTGCGCTCGACGGGCGGCGACACGCAGCTAGGCGGCGACGACATGGACCGCGCCGTCGCGCAGCGATTGCTCGTCGCGATGGGTGAAGACCCGGCCGCCGAGCTCGCGCCGGAGCTCGTGCGCGCGACCCTCGACGCGGCGCGCGCGGCCAAGCACGCGCTCACCGACGCGCCGGAGGTCGAGCTGAT
>CAIUAC010001098.1 GCA_903896985.1 uncultured Sandaracinus sp. | reverse complement strand
GGCGGGCGCGTCCTTGACGCCGTGCGACTTCTTCTCTGCGGGCGTGAGCAGCCCCTCGAGGAGGAGCAATCCGACCCCGACGCTGATCGCGGCGTCGGCGACGTTGAAGGTCGGGTACTCCCAGGTGCCGTGGAACGCGCGGATGAAGTCCACGACGTAGCCATGCCGGATGCGGTCGTGGATGTTCCCGAGCGCGCCGGAGGCGATCAGCGGGACGGCGTACGCGAAGAGCGCGCCGCCCTTCCCCTGCAGGAACATCCGCCCGAGCACGCCGATCGCGAGGAGCGCGGCGCCGAAGAAGAGCGCGAAGCGCGCGCCGTGCCCGAGCGTATTCCCGAGGCCGAACGCCGCGCCGCAGTTCTCGGCGTAGCGCAGCTCGAGCCAGCCGGGGACGAGCTCGACGGCGTCCGAGCGAAAGCGCTGATCCTGCTTGTAGGCGTGGTCGTCGAAGACACAGAGCGGCACGGGCGTCGTGCGCGCGGTGGAGAGCTTCTGCAGCGCCCACTCCTTCGAGCCGAGATCTGCTGCGAGCGAGACGAGGAGCACGGCGATGGCGATGCCGATCGCTTTGGGGGAGCGGGAGAGCTTCACGCGGGTTCCTTAGCCTTCCCTCGCGGCGCGCGCACGAGGTCCCAGACGAGCAGCACGAGCCCGCCGGCGATGTAGATGTCCGCGACGTTGAACGTCGCCCAGTGAAAGACCTCGCGGACGTGCAGGTGCAGGAAGTCGATCACCTCCCCGTAGAGCACGCGGTCGATGAGGTTGCCGATCGCGCCCGTGCAGAGGAGCACCAGCGCCCAGCGGAGCAGCCTCTGCGACTCGCCCGCCTTGCGGTAGAGGTGCGCCATCAGGCCGATCGCGGCGAGCGTCAGCACGACGAAGCCGACGCGCCGCGGGCCATCGGGCACTGACTCGCCGAGGCTGAAGAAGGCGCCCGTGTTCCGCGAGTAGCGCAGCTCGAAGAAGCCCTCGACGACGCTGACGATCTGGACCGATCGCAGCTTCGCGTCGGCGATGCGCTTCGTGAGCTGATCGAGCGCGACGCCGCTGACGACGATGGTCGCAGCCAGCAGCCAGCGTCGCGCGACGAGCGTCACGGAGCGTCTCCGCGGGAGGCGAGGACGTCCGCGCAGCGCACGCAGAGCGCGGGATGAGCGGCGCGCGCGCCGACGTCACGGCGATGGCGCCAGCAGCGCGGGCACGCGGCCGCGTCGGTCTTCGCGACCGTCGCGGCGAGCGCCTCGCCGTCGACGAGCTCGACCTCGGCGATGGTGAGCAGATCCGCGAGCTCAGGCACGAAGGGACCGAGCGCGTCACGCAGCGCGGGCGGCAGCGCGAGCGTCGCGCGGACCTCGCGGCGATGCCCGAGCGCCTTGCTCTTCACCTGCGGCTCGTACGCTGCGTTGAGCGCCGTACGCACGAGCGAGAGCGCGTCGTTGGCCGCGAGGAGCGCCGCGTCGCCGGGCTCGGCGCTCGCGCCCTCGATCCGCGCGCCGAGGAACACGCTGCGCCCCGCCTCGCCCGGCAGATGACGCCACGCCTCGTCCGCCGTGAAGCAGAGCACGGGCGCGAGCCCGGCGATGGTCGCGCGGGCGATGCGGTCGATGGTCGCCTGCGCGCTCCGGCGGCGCGGAGAGTCGTCCGCGTCGCAGTAGAGGCGGTCCTTGAGCACGTCGAGGTAGAAGGTCGACCACTCGCCGGTGCAGAGCTCGACCGTGCGGTGATAGACGGTGCGGAAGTCGAACGCCTCGTACGCCGCGTGCACGTCGGCGAGGTACTTGCGCAGCCGCGCGCGCGCCCAGGCGTCGAGCACGTCGAGCTCGGCGGGCTCGGGCGTCGTCGGATCCCAGCCGTCGAGGTTGCCGAGCAAGAAGCGCAGGGTGTTGCGCACCTTCCGATACGCGTCGCTCACCTGCGCGAGGTGCGCCTTCGAGTAGCGCACGTCCGAGCGGTAGTCCTCGTACGCCGCCCAGAGGCGCAGCATCTCGGCGCCGTCCGTCTTGATGAGCTGCTGAGGGTCGATGTACTCGACCTTCTCGCCCGCCTCCTGCCGACGGCGGATGTCGCTCTTCGAGTACGGGCGCCCCTGCTCGTCGCAGACGAAGCCGTGCGTCAGCACGCGCTTGTACGGCGCGCGTCCAAGCACCGCGCAGCCGATCAAGAGCGAGCTGTGGAACCAGCCGCGGTGCTGATCGGAGCCCTCGAGGTAGAGGTCCACGGGCAGCTCCGTGCTGTTCCCATACGCGCCGGAGCGCATCACGCTCCAGAACGACGCACCCGACTCGAACCACACATCGAGGATGTTCGGGTCCTTGTCGTGCTCCGCGCCGCCGCACTTCGGGCAGGCGTAGCCGGGCGGCGTCAGCTCGCTCGCCTCGCGCGTGTACCAGACGTCCGCGCCGTCGCGCCCGAAGACCGCGGCGACGTGGTGCAGCGTCGACTCCGAGAGGTCGACGTGCCCGCAGCCCTTGCAGTGGAACGCCGGGATCGGCACGCCCCACGCGCGCTGCCGCGAGATGCACCAGTCGGGGCGATCCTTGATCATCCCGTGGATGCGGTCCCGGCCCCACGACGGGATCCAGCCGCTCTCACCCGGCGCGACGTCACGCCCCGCGGCCATCGCGTCGATCTCCTCGAGCGCCACCTTTCGCAGCGACTTTTGCTCGGCGTGCGCGGTCATCGGCTCATCGAGCGAGATGAACCACTGCGTCGTCGCGCGGAAGATCACGGGCTTCTTGCAGCGCCAGCAGTGCGGGTAGCTGTGGCCGAGCATCTCGCCCTCGCGGTTCGCGAGGCGGCCGGTGTCAGCGAGCAGTTTCACGACGAGCGGGTTCACCTCGAAGACGTGCTTGCCCGTCCACTCGGCGCGCACCTCGCCCGTGAAGCGCGCGGCGTCGTCGAGCGGCGCGAAGGTGTCGAGGCCGTGCTTGCGCCCGAGGATGTAGTCGTCCGCGCCGTGCCCAGGCGCGGTGTGCACGAGGCCCGTGCCCGCCTCGAGCGTGACGTGATCGCCCGCGATCAGCGGCGAGCCGCGGTCCTCGAAGGGATGCCGCGCGACGACGCCCGCAGCCTCGAGCGCCTCACCCTCGATCGCGTGGCCGACGACGGTGCCGGTCTTCTGACTGCCCGCGAAGCTCGTCGCGGTGAGCACGCGCTCGACCATGTCCTTGGCGAGGAGCCAGCGCTCCGTCACGCCGTCCACGACGACGTCGACGAGCGTGTACGCGTAGTGCGGATTGACCGCGATCGCGAGGTTCGACGGGAGCGTCCACGGCGTCGTCGTCCAGATGAGCGCGTACGTGGGCGCGCCGCTCTCCGCGAGGCCGGCTGCCGCGTGCAGCTTGCGCGCGTCGTCGCCGAGCACCGGGAACTTCACGTAGATGCTCGGGCTCGTGTGCGGCGCGTACTCGACCTCGGCCTCGGCGAGCGCCGTGCGGTCGTTGCCGCACCAATAGACGGGCTTCTTGCCGCGGTAGACGAGGCCGTTCTTCACGAACGCCG
>CAIUAC010001097.1 GCA_903896985.1 uncultured Sandaracinus sp. | reverse complement strand
GTCCGGCGGATCGACGTTCGCCTCGATCACGCGCGCGTCGTAGAAGCCGCGCGCGCGGTACCCGCGCTGCACGCGGTCCGCGTCGCGCTCGAAGATCGTGCGGTCGTAGAGCGGCCACGCGCTCCAGGGCCACGCCCAGAGCTCCGCGCGCACGCGCGGAGCGTCGAACTCGGGCTCGCCACACGCGGGGCTCGGATTCGGGCTGACGTCGATCGAGAAGCGCGTGCGCGCCTGCGTCGCCAGGCACGCCCCGAGCGCGCGCTCGTCCATCGCGTCGACGCCCTCGAAGTCGAGCGACGTGACGCCGCGCCGCCCGGCGGGGACCGACGCGCAGCCCGCGCAGGCGAGCAGCGCCGCGAGCGCGAGCCCGACGCCGCACGGCAGCGCGCTCCGGCGCGTGAGCGCAGGTCGGACGGCGGCCGGGGCATTTCTCATGGGCGCATGGGTCTTCGGGTGATCAGGGGCGGCTCTTGCCCAGTAGATTGCGGCTCGCGATCGTATCGCGCCCGTGGGCAACCCACGAAGTAACGCGCTCCGGTCGAAAAGCTCGGTAGACCGAGCCTGCTGCTCCGAATCGCCGCGCGTATGACGTGGATCATAGCCGGGGGGGCCAGGGCCATAGGACAAGGACAGCCGCCAACGCTGTTTGCCGAACAACCACACGACTGCTCGTGGTGTGCCTCACTGCGCGCAGCGTCTACCGAAGGTCTGACCGATGTCACGCAAGGACGAAGATACGAAGGCGACCGAAGCCACGGTCGCCGAGGAGCGGATTCAAACGGGTCGTCGAGGCTTCCTCGGCGCAGCTGGGCTCGTGATCGGCGCTGGCGTCGTCTCGACGCTCCCCGGTTGTGGTCCGAAGCCCGCCGACAGCACGCCGACCCCGCCGGCCACCCCGACGCCGACGCCGGAGCCCGCGGGCGGCGGCGCGCACGCGTCGAACGAGGTCCCGCCGGGGCAGCTCGATACGTATTACGGCCTCTGGAGCGGCGGTCAGTCGGGCGAGATTCGCATCGTCGGCGTGCCCTCGATGCGCGAGCTGAAGCGTATTCCGGTGTTCAATCGCGACTCCGCCACGGGCTGGGGCCGCGACGATTTCTCGAAGCAGCTCCTCGGGAACCGCGAGAGCGGTGACACCCACCACGTCCATCCCTCCTACCACGGTGGGACGTACGACGGCCGCTTCATCTTCGTCAACGACAAGGCCGGCGGCCGCGTCGCGCGCGTTCGCTGCGACACGATGGAGTGCGACCACATCGTCACCGTGCCCTTCGGCCACGGCACGCACGGCATCTTCCCGCAGCGTCACCACACGGGCCTCGTGTTCTGCAACAGCGAGTTCCAGGCTCCGCTGCCCATTCCGGGGACGAATCCCCAGGATCCGCACACGTACAGCGCGCTCCACACCGCCATCGACGGCGAGACGATGGAGCTCAAGTGGCAGGTGCTGGTCGACGGCAACATGGACCTCTGCGCGACGGACTATGAGGGCAAGTACTCGTTCGCGACTTGCTACAACTCGGAGCGCGGCGCGCACCTCGCCGACATGATGGCCGCGGAGAAGGACTTCCTCTACGTCTTCAACCTCGCGCGCATCACGGCGGCCGTCGCCGCGGGCACGGACGTCATTCGCCTCGGCGACTCCCCAGTTCCCGTCGTCGACGCGCGCAACGCCAACAGCCCCTACGTCCTGCGCATCCCCGTCCCGAAGAGCCCCCACGGCGTCAACGTGTCGCCGGACGGCAAGTACGCCATCGCGCTCGGCAAGCTCTCGCCGACCGCCTCGATCGTCGAGATCGCGAAGCTCGACGCGGCCTTCGCGGGCACGATCCAGCCCATCGCGTGCATCGTCGCGGAGCCGGAGCTCGGCCTCGGCCCGCTGCACACCGCGTTCGACGGTCGCGGCAACGCCTACACCTCCATCTTCATCGACTCGGTCATCTGCAAGTGGAACATCGCCAAGGCGATCGCGGCCCACACGGACGACACCATCGACCCGATCGTCCAGAAGATCGACGTCCACTATCAGGTGGGTCACACCAACGCCTCGATGAGCGAGACGAAGGACGCCGACGGCAAGTGGCTGATCGCGCTCTGTAAGTTCTCGAAGGACCGCTTCCTCAACGTCGGTCCGCTTCACCCCGAGAACGATCAGCTGATCGACATCTCGGGCGAGCGGATGGTGCTGATGCACGACGGCCCGACCTATCCCGAGCCGCACGACTGCGTGATGGTCGAGCGCAGCATCATCAACCCGATCAAGATGATGACGCGCAACGGGCCGCGCTTCGACATGTACGAGGCTTGGGCGCGCGAGGACGGGATCACCCTGCTCACCGACACTCGCGTCATCCGCAAGTCGGACACCTCGGTTCGCGTCTACATGACGAGCCGCGCCCCGAGCTTCGCGCTCACCGAGTTCAACGTGAAGCAGGGCGACAGCGTCCAGATCATCGTCACGAACCAGGACAGCGTCGAAGACCTGACGCACGGCTTCTGCATGACGCACCACGACGTGAACTTCGTGGTCAATCCGCAGGACACGCGCAGCATGACCTTCGTCGCCGACCGCCCGGGCATGTTCTGGTACTACTGCCCTTGGTTCTGTCACGCCCTGCATCTCGAGATGCGCGGCCGTATGTTCGTCGAAGCGCGGGCGTGAACCACTCGCTGTACCGCCGCGGGTTGAGTCTCTTCGCAGGGATTCTCTCCGCGGCGTTTCTAGCGCGCTCCGCTCCCGCGAGCGCGCAATACGGACAGGCGCCCGCCCCAGCGCACCTCGACTGCCGCAGCATGGATTGTGCGGCGGTCCTGCCAGGGGCGGTGCGCTTTGAGCCCGTCGCGGGGCAGCCCTTCGTCGCCGGCTTCAACGCCGCGCACGTGGCGCTCGGCTGGGTCGCCATGTCCACGGACGTCGCGAACATCGCCGCGTACTCGGGCAAGCCGCTCGTCACGCTTGTCGGGCTCGACCCGCACGGAGTGATCACGGGCGCCCGCGTGATCCACCACAGCGAGCCCATCTTGCTCGTCGGTATTCCCGTCGCGCGCCTGCACGAATTCACGGCTCGCTACACGGGCTTGCGGGCCGATGCGCGCGTCGTGGTCGGTCACTCGTCGACCCCCGGCGCGGTCGAGGTCGACAGCATCTCCGGCGCGACGGTCACGGCCCTCGTCCAGAATCGCACGATCCTCGAGACGGCCCGCGTGGTTGGCACCGCCACTGGCGTCGTCGACGCCGCGCGCTTGAATCCGGGGCACCTCGTCGCGACGCACGAGGTGTGGTCGTGGGCGCGCATGACGCAGGAGCACGTCTTCGGGCGCCTGACGGTCACAGAGCGCGAGATGGGCGTGTCCGCGAGCGCGGAGCCGTTCGTCGATCTCTACTTCACGATGGCGGACGCTCCGCAGGTAGGGCGTTCGCTCCTCGGCGAGCGCCTGTACACGTTGCTCAAGGGGCGACTCGCGCCAGGCGAACATCTCTTCGTCGTGCTCGGCAATGGCACCGAGAGCTTCAAGGGCTCGGCGTTCGTGCGCGGCGGGATCTTCGACCGAGTGCGGATCGACCAAGGGCTCGTGGAGCTCGTCTTCCGCGATACGGACTATTCGAACCTCTCGCCCATCGCGACCCCCGACGCGCCGCGCTTCCACGAGGGCGCGTGCTTCATCTCGCGCGGCGCGAAGGTCGATCCGGGGGCGCCCTTCGACCTCGTATTCCTCGGCAGTCGCTACGATCACCGCTCGGCGTTTTCGCGGGAATTCCGCGAGTTCCGAGGCACTCATCGCCTCCCGACGAGCGTGTACTTCGTCGACGAGTCGGAGTCGGACGCCGTCTGGGTTCAGGCGTGGCGAAATCACCGCGTCGACATCGCGCTGCTGCTCGTCTACCTGACGCTCGTCACGGGAGTGTTCGCGCTGCGCAACCGCAGCACCGCGAGCCGTAAGCGCCTCGACCGTATGCACCTCCTGAGCATGGCGACGGGCTTCGCGCTCATCGGCGTGTTCCTGCACGCGCAGCCGTCGGTGACGCAGATCCTGACGCTGATCGACTCGCTCGTGCACGAGTGGCGCTTCGACCTCTTCGCGAGCGAGCCGCTCATCTTCATCCTCTGGGTGTTCATCTTCGGGACCTCGCTCTACTGGGGGCGGGGCGTGTTCTGCGGGTGGATCTGCCCCTACGGCGCGCTCAGCGAGTTCATGCACAAGCTCGCGGCGCTCTTCGGCTTGAAGTCGAAGGAGCTCCCCGACCGCTGGCATCGCGTGCTGCGCAACCTGCGTTATGTGGCGCTCGTCGGGCTCGTCGCGACGTTCCTCTACTCGTCGGTGCTCGGCGAGAAGCTCGCGGAGATCGAGCCGTTCAAGTCGACGTTCCTCGTGCCCATCTGGACGCGGCACTGGGGCTTCATCGTGTGGTGGGCGGCCCTGCTCGCGGCGTCTTTCGTCACGTATCGACCGTTCTGTCGCTATCTGTGTCCGCTCGGCGGCGGGCTCGCGCTGCTGAACAGCTTCCGCTTCGGCGGGCCCAAGCGCCGGAAGTTCTGCTCGTCGTGCAAGGTCTGCACGCGCGAGTGCGAGCCCCGCGCGATTCGACCCAACGGGACGATCGACGCGCGTGAGTGTCTCTCGTGCATGGACTGCGAGGCGACCTACAACGACCCCGAGAAGTGCCCGCCGCTGATCGGGATCGAGCGACTCGTGCGCAAAGGCGTCACCGACGACGACTCGAAGGCGCGCCTCGCGGAGCTCGAGCGCGCGAAGGAGCGCGTGTGACTCCGCTTGCCCGCCCTGCGCTGGCCGCCATCGGGCTGCTGATGTGCAGCGGGCTGGCGGCGACCGTCGCGCGCGCCGAGGTGCGCACGGTCGGCGCCGATGGCATCCAAGCCGCGATCGCGCGTTCGGTCGCGGGGGACGTCGTGGAGGTTCCGCCCGGCACCTATCGCGAGCACGTCGTCCTCGACCGCGCGATCACGCTCCGCGGGCGCGGCGGGACGCTCGACGGTGAGGGGCGCGGCACGGTCCTGCGGGTCACCGCCGCGCACGCGCGCGTCGAGGGACTGGCCGTGCGGGGCAGCGGTGTCGACATCGTCGAATCTGACTCGTGCATCTACGTCGAACCCGAGGCGAAGGGCGCCGTCGTCGAGCACAACGACTTGACCGCCTGTGAATACGGTATCTGGATTCACCGCACCCAAGACGCCCGCGTGGCCTACAACCACGTGCGCGGCCGACCCGACCTCCGCCCCGCCGATCGGGGTAACGGGATACAGCTCTTCGACTCGAGTCACCTGTCCGTGGTGCACAACCTCGTCGAAGACGCGCGAGACGGCGTGTACGTGTCAGTCACGAACGACAGCGACATCTCCTACAACCGCACGAACCACCTGCGGTACGGGATTCACTACATGTTCTCGCTGCGCAACACGCTGCGAGGCAACGAGTCGAGCGACAACCTCGGCGGGATCGCGCTGATGTCGAGCCGCGAGCTCGTCGTCGAGGACAATCGCGCAGACCGCAACCGGCGCTTTGGGTTGCTGTTTCGCGATGGGCAGGCGTGCATCGTCCGACGGAATCACGCCTCCGGGAATGGGCAGGGGATGTTCTTCTACGGCAGCACCGAGAATCAATACATCGACAACGAGGCGACCGGGAACGACATCGGCATTCGACTCTGGGGGAGCAGCCAGGGAGATCGCGTCGTCGGCAACCGCTTCGTCGGCAACCGGCAGCAGGTGTTTTACATCGGCACTCACGACCTCACCATCGGTGCCGCCGGACGCGGCAACTACTGGAGCGACTACCTCGGCTGGGATCAGGACGGAGACGGCGTGGGGGAGACTCCGTATCGCGTCGACTCGCTGACGGTCGTCTTGGTGCACCACTATCCGGGCGCGGTGCTCCTGCTGCGGAGTCCGATCCTCGAGCTGCTCTCGCACCTCGAAGAGCAGATGCCCGTCTTGCGCGTGCCCACCGTGATCGACCCGTGGCCCGTGGTGCGGAGGGCCGCGTGAAGCGCCTCGAATTACGGGACGTGACGGTGAAGTTCGGCGCGGTGCACGCGCTCGCGGGGGTGACCCTGGAGCTCAGCGCGGGCGAGGTGCTGATGCTCGTCGGGCCCAACGGCGCCGGCAAATCCACGCTGATGAGCGTGCTGCTCGGGCTCGTGCGACCCGACCACGGCGAGCTTCGCGTCGATGGGCAGGTCCGGTCGCTGCGCGGGGACGGGATCAAGCACTTCGTGGGCTATCTGCCGGAGGCGGTCGCGTTCTCCGACAGCCTCACGGGGCGTCAGGTGCTGCGCTTCTTCGCGTGGGCGCGGGGCGCGTCGAGCAAGCGGATCGACGTCGTGCTCGAGCGCGTCGGGCTGACGCACGCCGCCGGGCGCAGCGTGCGCGGCTACTCGCGCGGGATGCGTCAGCGCCTCGGCGTCGGCGTCGCGATCCTGTCCGAGCCGGAGTTGCTCATCCTCGATGAGCCGACGGGAGGGCTCGATCAGGAGGGGCTGACGGTCCTCTGGTCCGTGCTCGAGGAGTGGCGCGACGAGGGCCGCACGGTGCTGCTCGCGTCGCACGACCTCGCGCTGCTCGAGCGTCGCGTCGCGCGCATTTGTTTGATGAGCAACGGTCGGGTGAAGGCGGAGGGGACTCCCGACGCGCTGCGCCTGCGCGCGGGGCTCCCGCATCGCGTCAATTTCGAGCTGCGCGAGTGCGCGGCAGAGCGCGTGAGCGAGCTGCTCGACGCGCTCACCGAGCTTGGGCTCGCGCCGTCCGAGGTCGTCGAGCAGCGCTGCTTCGTCGACGTCGCGCCCGACGGGTTGCTGCCGCTGATGGCCGCCCAAGCGCGCTTTCCCGACGCGGTCGCGCAGCTCCGCGTGCTCGAGCCGCAGCTCGATCAGATCTACGAGCGGCTGCTCGCCGAGGAGTCGCCGTCATGAGCCGCGTCGCCCGCGCGCTGATCGCGCACGAATTCCTCGAGCGGCTCCGCGACCGCTGGGTGATCGTGATCAGCGTGCTGTTCGCGGCGCTCGCGTCCGCGGTGGGGCTCTATGGGCGGGCCGCGGAGGCGCACGCGTCGGCGCTGACTGGGCCGAGCTTGGTCACGCTCGCGAGCCTGCTCGTGCCGCTCGTCGCCCTCGTGCTCGGGCACGACGCGATCGTGGGAGAGCGCGAGCGCAACACGCTCGGGCTCCTGTTCTCCTTGCCCGTCGGGCGGCTCGAGGTGGTCGTCGCGAAGTTCCTCGGGCGCGGGCTCGCGCTCGGGCTCGCGGTCGGGCTCGGGCTCGCCGCGGCCATGTTCGCGGCAGGCCCCGGGCAGGCGCAGGTGCTCGCGCAGTTGATCCTGCCGACGCTGCTGCTCGGGCTGTCGTTCGTGTCCTTCGGGATGCTGATCTCGGCCGTGACGACGCGGCAGGTGACGGCCGCCAGCCTCGTCGTCGTGACGTGGTTCGGGCTCGTGTTCTTCTACGATCTCGGGGTGCTCGCGCTGCTGATCGCCACGGACGGGGCGGTGAGTCAGCAGGTGGTCGCGGGGCTCGTCGCGGCGAACCCGGCGGGGCTCTATCGCATCGTGCTGATGGACCGCCTCGCGGGGCCGGAGGTGCTCGCGGGCCTCGGGCTCACGGCGCAGCTGCCCGGCGCGCTCGGGCAGGCGGCGATCTGGGCCGGATGGATCGTGGGGCCGCTCTTGCTCAGCGGCGCGGCGCTGCGCGCGCAGAAGGTGGCGAAATGACCGCTCGCATGGCGCTCGTCGGATGGTGGTTCGTGGTCGCGTGTGCGGTCGTCGGCTGCGGTCGCGAGCACGCCGGGAGCGGCGTCGACATGACCGCTCGCGCGCTCGACGGGGACGAGTGCGGCGCCTGCGGGATGATCGTCCGCGAGCAACCGTCGCCGCGCGCGCAGGCCATTCACCGCGACGGTGAGCGGGTGTTCTTCTGCTCCATCGGCGAGGCCCTCAACTACCTCGCGACGCCCTCACCCCATGGCGCCATCGTCGCGACCTACGTGGAGGTCTTGGCGCCGGACGCCAACCCGGCCGACGACGCGACGGAGCGCCGGCCCTGGGTCGCGGCGGAGCGGGCGGCGTACGTGCGAGGCGTCGTGCGCCCGCGCGTGATGGGGGAGGCCGTCCTCGCGTATGCGACGCGCGAACAGGCGCTCGGCGCCGCGACCCGGTTCGGCGGGCGCGTCGCGACGTGGTCACAGATCAAGAGCGGTGACGCTCAGGAAACGGAGAACTGATATGCAGTGGAGTCGAATCGTGAGCTTGTGCGTGGGAATGGGGCTCGTGGGCGCCGTCGGCTGCGGCGGTGGCGTCGACGCGGAGCACAGCCTGCCAGGGAATCCCGTCGCGGGCGCCGCGATCTACGCGCGGATCTGCGTCGCGTGTCACGCGGCCGACGGCCGCGGCAACGGCGGGCTGACGGGCGGCAACTTCAGCGAGCCCGCGCGCTTGGCGAAGACCAACACGCTGCTGCTCTCCGAGATCCGCGACGGTCTGAATCGGGGCCCGATCGCGATGCCCTCGCAGCGCGGGGCGCTCAGCGATCAGGAGATGAAGGACGCGCTCTCGTACATCCGCAAGACGTTCGGCGGGACGCAGAACTAGCGGGCGCTGCGCGCGGGAGGCTTCGCGGGGGCCTCGTCGCCCGTGAGGATCTCGCGCAGTTCGTCGAGGGAGCGCAGCGAAAAGCCGTCCTTCTCCGTGGTGAGCAGGCCGGTCTTTTGCCACGCGGAGCACACTCGAATCACGCTCTCGACGCGCGCGGCGACGTAGGTCGCCTGTTGCGCGCGGGAGAGCGCGACCGGCACGAAGGTGGAGCCATCGAGCCCCTCGTCGCCGAAGCGCTCCGCGAGGTCGAGCATGAAGGCCGCGAGGCGCCGCGGGATCGAGCCTGCGACCAGCACGTCGATCTTGGCGTGGATCAAGCTGCAGTGGTCGAGCACCGCTCGCGTCATCGCCATGCTGAGCGCGGAGTCTTCTGGGAGCGCCGCGAGCACTGGCTCGGCGCGCACGCGCAGGACCTCGAGCGTGCTGGTCGTCGCGCGCGCGTCGGCGATGAAGGAGCGCCGCTCGAGGGTGACCGGAATGGCGGGACTCTCGCCCGGTCCGAAGAGCGCGATCAGGGTCGAGTCGGCCTCCGGCGTCGCCCGTTGAAGCTCGAGGATCCCGCGGAGGATGACGTGGAAGTACTCCGCGCGTGCGCCGCGGCGCCAGAGATACTCGCCGCGCGAGAGGCGGTAGATGCTCGCGGTGGGAGCCAGAGTCTCGAGCACGCCTGCGCTGACACCCCGGAAAAGCCGGCTCGTAGTGACCGCGCGGAGGAGCACTTCGGGAGTGGCGTGGGTGTCGAGTGGGTTCATGCGCGGCACGAGTACCGTACCTTCTCACGCGATTTTCCGGGGACGATTCTCGCCGTCGCCAGCTACTATCCGCGCGTGTTCGAGAAGCCAGCACCCGCGGAGCACGGCTGACCGTGCGCTTTCTCGATTGGCTCGATGAACGCACGGCGTATCGCGCGCTCGGTCGAGCGGCGTTTGAGCAGGAGCTTCAGGGCGGGGCGCGCTGGGCCTATGTGTTTGGCAGCGGCTTGGCGGTCGTGTTTCTCTCGCAGTTGGTGACGGGGCTCCTCTTGATGGCGACCTACACGCCGTCGACGCAGGGGGCTTGGGCGAGCGTGTTCGCGCTTCAGCACCGCGCGGCGGGCGGCTGGTTCGTGCGCGGCCTGCACCACCACGGCGCGTCCGCGATGATGGTGGTGATGGGCGTGCACCTCCTGCAGGTGGCCATTTACGGCGCCTACAAGCGACCGCGCGAGGTGAATTGGTGGGCGGGGCTCGCGCTGATGGCGCTCGTCTGCGCCCTGAGCTTCACCGGGTATTTGCTGCCCTGGGACCAAGACGCTGGCTGGGCGACTGCCGTGCTCGGCAAGCTCGCGCGGGAGACTCCGCTGCTCGGACCTCTGGTCGCCGACGGCTTGCTCGGCGGGGCCGCGGGAGGGCAGGGCACGCTCACGCGCCTGTTCACGCTGCACGTCGGGGTCCTGCCCGGACTCGTCGGCGCGCTGCTGCTCGGGCACTACATGCTCTTTCGTCGGCATGGTCCGACGGCGCCCGCTGGCGCGAATCTCTCGCGCAAAGAGCCCTATTTCCCGGCGCAGGTCGGGCGCGACCTCGCCTTCGCGGTGACCGTGCTCCTCGTGCTCGCGCTCGTGACGGCGAGGCTGGGTACGCCGCTCGGCGCGCCCGCGGACCGAGCCATCGCGCACTCGCCGCGGCCCGCAGGGTACTTCCTCTGGCTGTGCGAGTTGTGGCGCCTCGTGCCCCGCAAGCTCGAGTGGCTCGTGACGCTTGGCCTTCCGATCGTCGGGGGCGGGCTGCTCTTCGCGCTCCC
>CAIUAC010001096.1 GCA_903896985.1 uncultured Sandaracinus sp. | reverse complement strand
TAGCGGCGGACGCGACGGCCGACTGCAGGGCGGTGATCAGCAGCGTGCGCAGGTCGTCCTGCGACACGCCGCGGTGGTCGATCCACTCGAGGCTCGCGCCCTCGACGAAGCCAATCCAAGCCCGCAGCGCGAGGCTCACGGCAGGCGTCGGGGGCGTCGCGCCGAGGCCGCGCGCGATCTGCCCGATCAGCACGCGCCGCGTCTCCTCGACGATGCCCGTGACCTCCGCGTCCGAGCCGATGCCGCTGCGCAGGAGCGTCGCGTAGCTCGACGCGTTCGCGTCGACGTAGGCGATGTACGCGTCGAGCCCGCGGACGAGCCGCTCGGCGACGGGGAAGCCCTCCGCCTCCTCCGTGAGCGCCGTCAGCTGCGCGGCGCCCGCGCGCACGGTCGCGACGTAGAAGCTGCGCTTGCTCGGGAAGTAGTGATAGAGCAGCCCCTTGCTGATCCCGGCCGCTTCGGCGATGTCGTCGATCGAGATCTCGTCGTAGGCGCGCGCGTTGAAGAGCGCTCGCCCGAGCTCGATCAGCTGGGCCCGACGCTGGTCGAGTCCGAGCCGCGTCCGAGAGGTCGATGGCGTCATGGGCGCGCGAAGGTAGCCCAGCGTTGACCGCCGTTCAACGCTACTGACCTGTGTTCAAGAACGGCGCTCAGAGCGTCTTGATCAGCACCTTGCTGTTGCGCTTCTGGTTGTAGAGCTGCCGCTTCGGCACGGGCAGATCATCGACCGTCGCCTTGTCGAAGCCGCGCTCGACGAACCAGTGCGAGGCGTGCGTCGTCAGCACGAAGACGCGCGTGATGCCGAGCGCCGTCGCGCGCTGCTCCATGTAGTCGAGGAGCGCATCGCCGCGCCCCGTGCGCCGGTACTCGGGGTGCACCGCGACGCACGCGAGCTCCGCGACGCGCTCCTCCCACGGGCGATAGAGCGCGGCGCACGCGATGATCATCCCGTCGCGCTCGACGACGGTGAAGCGCTCGATGTCCATCTCGAGCTGCTTGCGCGGGCGGCGCACGAGCACGCCGGCGTCCTCGAGCGGGCGGATCAGGCTGACGATGCCGCCGACGTCCGCGAGCGTCGCGGGGCGCGTGCCCTCGTACGTCTCGCTCGTGACCATCGTGCCGATGCCGTCCCGTGTGAACAGCTCGAGCAGGAGCGCGCCCGGCGTGGTGCGGCTGACGAGGTGCGCGCGACGCACGCCGTTCGCGCACGAGGACGCCGCGGCGTGCAGGTGCGAGCGCACGTCCTCGGAGAGCCAGCGCTTGCGCTTGCGGGCGAGCGTCTCGGCGTCCGTCGGCGTCAGCTGATGCACCGGGCGGCGGCTCGCGTCGACGACGCCCTTGCCCTCGACGAGGCAGACGAGCTTGTCCGCCTTGAGCGCGACGGCCGCGGCGCGCGCGACCTCGTCGGGCGGGATGCGGAACGTCTCGCCGGTGACCGAGTAGCCGAGCGGCGAGAGCAGGACGATCGCGCCTGCGTCGAGGCGCGCGCGGATGGCGTCGGCGTCGATGCGCCGCACCTCGCCCGTCGACTCGTAGTCGACCCCGTCGCGCACGCCGAGCGGCATCGCCGTGACGAAGTTGCCGCTGTCGACGTGCAGGCGCGCGCCCTCCATCGGCGAGTTCGCGACGCCCGTCGAGAGCAGCGACTCGATCTCGACGCGCACCATGCCGACCGCTTCCTTCACGGAGAGCAGCGCGAGCTTGTTCGTGACCGGGATGCCCTTCTCGACGCGCGGCTCTTCCCCGCGCTGCGCGAGCTGCTCGGCGATCTGCGGGCGCGCGCCGTGCACGAGCACGAGCCGCACGCCGAGGCTGTGCAGCAGCGCGACGTCGCTGATCACGCTGCGAAAGCCCGCCTCGTCCGCGACCGCCTCGCCGCCGAAGGTGATGACGAAGGTGCGCCCGCGGTGCGCGTGGATGTACGGCGCCGAGTGGCGAAACCAGTCGATGAAGATCTGGGGATCTTTGCGGGTCTTCATGATCGTCATGGGGCGCGCACTCTCAGGCAGGCAGGCAAAAGCGGCGCGCGAGGCGCTCGATCAGCTCGACGGCGGGCGGCAGGGACGCGAGGTCGATCGACTCGTCGGGCTGGTGCGCGCGCGCGATGTCGCCCGGTCCGCAGATGACCGTCTCTGCGCCGAGCTCCGTCAAGTACGGCCCCTCGGTGCCGAAGGCGACGGCGCCCGCCTCGTGCCCGGTCAGCTCGCACGCGGCGCGCACGATCTCCGCGCTCGCGGCGGTCTCGAAGGGCGGCGTGCCCGGATGGAGCGCGGGGAAGCGCACCTCGAGCCCGCGCGCCTCGGCGATGCGCGTGACGCGCGCTCGAAGCTCGGCTCGCAGCGCCGGCACGTCCATGCCCGGGAGCGCGCGCAGATCGAAGCGCAGCTCGCACTCGCCGCAGATGCGGTTCGGGCTGTCGCCGCCGTGGAGCGCGCCGAAGCTCATCGTCGGCACCGGCACCGCGAAGGCGTCGTTGCGGTGCGCGCTCGCGAGCGCCTCGCGGAAGAGCATCAGGTCGCTCATCACCGCGTGCATCCCCTCGAGCGCGCTCCGGCCGCGCGACGGATCGCTCGAGTGCCCCGTCTGCCCGACGAGCGCGACCGTCTCCATGATCGCGCCCTTGTGCAGGCGGATCGGCACGAGGTTCGTCGGCTCGCCGATCACCGCGTGCCGCGCCTTGGGGCGCCCCGCCGCGACGAGCGCGCGCGCGCCGCCCATCGTGCTCTCCTCGTCGTACGTCGCGAGCAGCACGAGGGGCGCTCGGAGGCGCGTGACGTCGAGCCGCGCGAGGGCGGTCAGCGCGACGGCGAAGAACGACTTCATGTCGCTCGTGCCGAGCCCGTAGAGCTTGCCGTCGTCCTCGCTCACGCGAAACGGATCGTGCCGCCAGCCGCTCGCGTCCCACGGCACGGTGTCCGAGTGACCCGCGAGCACGAGCCCGTCGTCGCCCTCACCGAACGTGGCAAGGAGGTTGACCTTATCGTCGCGGTGCGCGCTCGGCAGCAATTCGACGCGCATCCCGAGCGCGTCGCAGTAGCCGGCGAGGTGCTCGATGACGCGCCGATTGCCCTGATCGAAGCGCGGGTCGGCGCTGCTCGGAGAGGGCTCGGCGACGAGCGTCGCGATCATCTCGCGGAGCGGGGGCAGGGCGCGTGCGGCCATCGCGCGAGATGCTGCGCGTGCACGTGCGGCGGCGCAAGAGCGGAGACGCGCGCGAGGCGAGCGGACGTGCGCGCTTCGCCGCGTATACTCGCGCCCGTCATGCAGGAGATCATCCAAAAGGCCGAGACGCTCCACGAGGCGCTCCCGTACATCAAGCGCTTTCACGGGCGCACCTTCGTCATCAAGTACGGCGGCCACGCGATGATCGACGCGGAGCTGCGTAGCTCGTTCGCGCGCGACGTCGTGCTGATGAAGTACGTCGGGCTCAACCCCGTCGTCGTGCACGGCGGCGGGCCGCAGATCGACGAGATGCTCGCCGCGATGGGCGTCGTCTCCGAGCGCATCCAGGGGCTGCGCGTCACGGACGAGCGCACGATGGACGTCGTCGAGATGGTCCTCGGCGGCAAGGTCAACCAGGAGATCGTGTCGCTCGTGTGCAACCACGGGGGGCGCGCCGTCGGGCTCTCCGGCAAGGACGACGCCTTCATGCGCGCGGTGCGCGTCACCGAGATGCGCACGAAGTCGGGCGCGCTCGTCGATCCGGGGCGCGTCGGCGCGATCACGCAGGTGAACCCGGAGATCGTCAATCAGCTGATCGCGGGCGGGTTCATCCCGGTGATCGCGCCCGTCGCCGTCGATCACGAGGGCGCGTCGCTCAACGTCAACGCGGACACCGTCGCGGGCAAGATCGCCGAGGCGCTCGGCGCCGAGAAGCTCGTGCTGATGACGGATATCGCGGGCGTGAAGGGGCGCGAGGGCGCGCTGCTCTCGTCGCTCTCGGTGGACGAGGCGCGCGCGCTCGTCGCAGAGGGCGTGATCGACGGCGGCATGATCCCGAAGGTCGAGTGCGCGCTCGAGGCGCTCGCCGGCGGCGTCAAGAAGGTGCACATCATCGACGGCCGCGTGAAGCACGCGATGCTCCTCGAGATCTTCACGGATCGCGGCCTCGGCACCGAATTCACCCGCTGAGCGAGGCTCCCATGCGCGCCTCTCGCTCCGCCGTGCTCGTGTCGTTCCTGCTCGTGACGCTCGCGCCCCTCTCGGGCTGCGGCGACGACGACGTGCCCGTCGTGCCGAGCGTCGACGCGGGCCCGCTCGATGGCCCGCGGCACCTCTGCGTGCTCGACGACGACTGCGACGACGGCGTGTTCTGCAATGGGCGCGAGCGCTGTCTGCGCGGCGCGGGCGCCGGGCCGGACGGCTGCGCGCCCGCGGTGGCGAGCGCGTGCCTGCCGATGCAGGTCTGCGTCGAGGTCGATCAGGCGTGCGTCACGGACTGCGCGACGGGCGGAGACGCCGACGGCGACGGGCATCCGGCGCTCAGCTGCGGCGGGGACGACTGCGACGATGGCGCCTCCGGCACGCACCCCGAGGCGGTCGAGGTCTGCGACGGCGAGGGGCGCGACGAGGACTGCGACCCCGCGACGCTCGCGGGACCGGGCGCGGACGGTGACGGGGACGGGGACGGCGCGATTCGCGTCGCGTGCTGCAACGCGCAGGCCGACGGCACGCGCCTCTGCGGCGACGACTGCGCGGACTCGCAGGCGGGCATTCACCCCGGCGCGACGGAGGTCTGCAACGCGCTCGACGACGACTGCGACGGCAGCGTCGACGAGGAGGGCGCGACGCCGTTCTACGCGGACGTCGATCACGACGGCTATGGCGACGCGAGCGCGCCGGCGGGCACCGGCTGCCGTCCTCCGTACGGCACCTCGCTCGACGCGACGGACTGCAACGACCTCGACGCGGCGGTCTCGCCCGGCGCGCGCGAGGTCTGCGACGGCGACGACGAGACGTGCAACGGGCGCATCGACGAGGGCTGTCCGCTCGGCCCGGTGTCGTTCGCCGCGGGGGGCTCCGGCCCGGGCACGGTCGGCAGCGGCGGCATCTTCTTCGACGACCTCTGCCCGGTCGGCGAGGCGCTCGTCGGGCTCGCGACCGCGAGCGACGTCGGCGGGGCGCTCGTCGCGGTGTCGGGCCTCTGCGCGTCGGTCGCGGTCGTCGCGAACGAGATGGGCACGCCGTGGTCGTACGCCGTCTCGCTCACGGACGGCGCGCGCCTGCCGCAGCGCGGCGCCGCGGTCACGCTGAGCGAGGCCCGCTGCCCCGCGGGGGCGCTGGTCGCGTCCATCGGCCCGGGCCTCGTGCTCGGCTGCGCGGCGGCGTCCATCGTGCGCGCGGCCGACGGCTATGCGCTCTTGCGCGCGCTGCCGACCGACTCGATCGGCCCGGGAGGCGCGCTGCCGGCGGCCGCGTACGTCTGCCCGCTGCTCGAGGTCGCGCGCGGGCTCTTCGGCTACGCCGGGGCGGGCGCTGCCGGGGTAGACGGGGTGCGTTGCGGCGCGCCGACGCTCGCACTTCGAGACTGAGCCGCGCACCCGCGCGGACTGCGCTCATGGGCAGCCGCGCGTGCTACAAGGCGCCCATGGGGCACTCGCTTGGAGAGCACGGCAAGTCGAACGAGCAGCTGGTCGCGCTGGCCAAGCGCTCGCTGTTCGCGAACTACAAACAGCCTCCGTTCGTGCTCGTGCGCGGCGAGGGTAGCCGCGTCGAGGACGCCGACGGGCGGCGCTATCTCGACCTCGCGGCGGGCATCGCCGTCGGCGCCCTCGGGCACGCGCATCCGGCGCTCGCCGCAGCCGTCGCGGCGCAGGCGCTGCGCCTCGTGCACACCTCGAACCTCTTCTACAACGAGCAGTCGATCCTGCTCGCGGACGAGCTGACGCGGCGCACCGGCTTCGACAAGGTGTTCTTCTGCAACAGCGGCACCGAGGCGAACGAGGCGATGCTCAAGCTCGGGCGCCGCTGGCACTACGAGCACGGCGACCGCGAGCGCGTCGAGCTCGTCGCGACGAACCACAGCTTCCACGGGCGCACGATGGGCGCGCTCAGCGTGACGGGGCAGCCGAAGTATCACCTCGGGATGGAGCCGCTGATGGGCGGCGTGCGCTTCGTCGACTACGGCAGCATCGAGGCGATGCGCGAGGTCGTCGGACCGCGCACCGCGGCGGTGATCCTCGAGCCGATCCAGGCCGAGGGCGGCATCTTCGTCGCGAGCGACGAGTACCTGCGCGCGGTGCGCGCGCTCTGCGACGAGCGCGGCGCGCTGCTGCTCTTCGACGAGATCCAGACGGGCTACGCGCGCACGGGGACATTCCTCTGCCGGGAGCAGAGCGGCGTCTGGCCCGACGCGACGACGCTCGCGAAGGGGATCGCCGGCGGCTTCCCGCTCGGCGCGATGCTCGTCACGGCGAAGGTCGCCGATGGCCTGCCGCCGGGCTCGCACGGGACGACCTTCGGCGGAAACTCGGTGGTGTGCGCCGCCGCGCTCGCCCTGCTCGAGGTCTTCGACGCGGAGGGCGTCGTCGAGAAGGTCGCGCGCGACGGCGCCTATCTCGGCGAGCGGCTCGCGGCGATGGCCGCCGACGAGACGCTCCCCGCGGTATCCGAGGCGCGCGGCAAAGGCCTCCTGCGCGGCTTGCGCCTCGCGCCCGGCGTCGACCCGCTCGCGACCCTCGCCAAGATCCGCGAGGCGGGCGTGCTCCTCTCGATCGCGGGCGGCGATGTGCTCCGCTTCTCGCCCTCCCTGCTCGTGACGCGCGCTGAGCTCGACGAGGGGCTCGACCTCGTGCGCGGCGTGCTC
>CAIUAC010001095.1 GCA_903896985.1 uncultured Sandaracinus sp. | reverse complement strand
TAGGTGCCCTTCGCGAGCGCGAGCAGGGCGCCCGTCGGCGCGAGCCGCGCGGCTTGCGCGAGCGACGAGTAAGGGCGCGCGCGCGTCCCGACGCCGCTCAGGTCCGCGCTCGGCAGGACGAAGCGCACGTCGCGGTCGGTGGGTAGGTCCTCGGCGTAGTCGCCCGCTGGGCATACCGCCCCGAGGTGCACGCAGCCTGCGCCGCCGGGGAAGTGCGCCGAGCCGGGCGCGCAAGCCTCCGGGCCCGCTTCGCCGTAGGGCTCGCAGGTCGCGGGGGCGTTGGGTCCAGCGGGGGGCACCTCGCGCCAGCCGAGCGGGCACGGCGTGAGCACCGGCAGCGCGGTCGGCGCGACCGTGACGCCAGCGTCGGCGACGAGGCCGGCGTCGGGCGCGCTCGCGTCGTCGTCACCGCAGGCGGCAAACGACGAAACCAGCGCAAAGAGCAGAAAAATGCGAAGAGCGAGGAGCCACGACGCGCGAGCGTCCCAGAGCCTGCCTACGACGGCAAACGGGCGCGACGCACGAGGCGTCACGCCCGCCTTGCCGGGTGCTGCTCAGGTCTCGTCGGCGCGGCGCGGACGCTTGTTGCCGTCGAGCACGCGCTTGCGCACGCGAACGGCGTCCGGCGTCACCTCGACGAGCTCGTCGCGGTCGATCCACTCCATCGCCGTCTCGATCGTGTGAACGCGGGGCGGCGTGAGGATGATGTTCTCGTCGCGGCCCGCGGCGCGGATGTTCGTGAGCTTCTTCTCACGCGCGGCGTTGACGTCGAGGTCGTTCGGGCGGTTGTGCTCGCCGACGATCTGACCCTCGTAGATCTTCTCTTGGTTGCCCACGAAGAGCACGCCGCGCGGCTGCAGGCCGTAGAGCGCGTAGGGGGTCGTCTCGCCGAGGCGATCGGACACGAGCGCGCCGTTCGGGCGGCGCAGCATCGGGCCGGTGTACGGGGTCCAGCCGTCGATGACGGTGTTGAGCAGGCCCATGCCGCGCGTGTCCGTGAGGAACATCGAGCGGAAGCCGATCAGCCCGCGCGACGGGATGCGGAACTCCATGCGGGCGCGGCCGAAGCCGAGGTTCGCCATCTTGACCATCTGCCCGCGGCGCGTGCCGAGCGAGGTGGTCACGATGCCGACGTAGTTGTCGGGCACGTCGACGATGACGCGCTCGACGGGCTCCATCATCACGCCGTCGATCTCCTTCGTGACGACCTCGGGCATCCCGAGCGCGAGCTCGTAGCCCTCGCGGCGCATGAACTCGATCAGGATGGCGATCATCAGCTCGCCGCGCCCGAACAGCAGGAACGTGTCCGCGCTGCCGGTGTCCTCGAAGCGCATCGCGAGGTTCTTGCGGGCTTCCTTCTCGAGGCGCTCGCGAAGATGGCGCGACGTCACCCACTTGCCGCTCTTGCCGGCGAAGGGCGAGGTGTTGACCATCACGTTGACCTTGATGGTCGGCTGCTCGACGTGAATGCGCGGCAGCGCGCGCGGCCGCTCGAGGTCGGCGATGGTGTCGCCGATCTGCACTTCGTCCATGCCCGCGATGGCCATGATGTCGCCCGCTTCAGCGGTCTCGACGGGGATGCGCTTGAGACCCTCGTAGCCGAAGAGGATCGAGACCTTCTCGCGGAACGTCGCGCTCTCGCCGATGCGCGAGTAGAACGAGTTGCCCTTGATCGTGCCCTCGACGACGCGCGCGATCGCGATGCGACCGACGTACTCGTCGTGCTCGACGTTCGTCACGATCGCCTGCAGCGCCTTGGTCGGGTCGCCCGCGGGAGCCGGCACACGGCTGACGATGGTGTCGAAGAGCGGGCGCAGATCCGTGAGCTCGTCGCTCATCTCGCGCTTGCACTGCCCGAGCTTGCCGATCGCGTAGAGCACCGGGAAATCGGCCTGCGCATCGGACGCCTCGAGGTCGCAGAACAGGTCGAAGACCTCGTTGAGGACCTCGTCCGGCCGCGCGTCCTTGCGGTCGATCTTGTTGATGACGACGACGACGGGCATCCCGCGCTCGAGCGCCTTCTTCAGCACGAAGCGCGTCTGCGGCAGCGGGCCCTCGGCAGCGTCGACGAGGAGGATGGCGCCGTCCGCCATCATCAGCGTGCGCTCGACCTCGCCGCCGAAGTCGGCGTGCCCGGGGGTGTCGACGATGTTGATCTTCATGTCGCCGAAGTGCACCGAGGTGTTCTTCGCGAGGATGGTGATCCCTCGTTCGCGCTCGAGATCGTTCGAGTCCATCACGCGGTCGGCGACGTTCTCGTTCGAGCGGAACGTACCGGTCTGCCGGAGCATTGCGTCGACCAGCGTGGTCTTGCCGTGGTCGACGTGCGCGATGATCGCGACGTTTCTGAGCTTTTTCTGCACGTTATCGTTCATGTGAGGGCGCGAGGGGTGACACGAGGGCCTCGCCGGAGCAACCGGAGGCCCGCCGTGACAGGCGCGCGTTCATGCGATAGTGGGGCGCGCAACCCCGTGACCGACGCCATCGGAGACACCCGCGCGGACCCGGACGACGCCGCGCCGGGCGAGATCGAGCCGGTGCCCGAGCGTGACCGCGACTCGGAGGCGCCGAGGCGTCGCGTGGGGCCTTTCGCCATCCTGCAGAAGCTCGGCGGCGGCGGCATGGGCGTCGTCTACGAGGGCGTCGACGAACACGGACAGCGCGCCGCCGTCAAGGTGCTGCGCTCCGCGCTCGCGAGCGACGAGGCCGTGCAGCGGTTCGCGCGCGAGGCGACCCTGCGCTTCGAGCACCCGAACATCGTCAAGGTGCTCAGCGCTGGCGCCGACGCGGAGGGGACGCCGTACATCGCGTTCGAGCGCCTCGAGGGCGAGACGCTCGAGGCGCGGCTGGCGAGCGGCAGCCTG